>JAGIAB010000089.1:0-3021 GCA_017745135.1 Flavisolibacter sp. | reverse complement strand
GCTGATCAATTCGTTCTTCGTCTTGATTTGTGTTAAAGCTTTCAGGTTGTTATCACCGCTGTAAATATCACCATTGATGAAAGCAGCTTTCAATTCAGGCTTCTCTCCTTTGCTGTCTGTGCGGAAAGAAGATATGATCAAAGCCGGCTCTTTTGGATTCTCAGAAAACATCAAAGCCGTTACATTGTTCAACGAATCGAACATGCCTGAATAACCTTCTTTGTTCAAAGATTCCAAAGCTTTTTTGATCAATGTATTCTTAGCCACTTTCATTTCAACATTCTTGCTGAAACAGGCACGGCGCAATTTAGTGACCTGATCAACGGTCAGCGATTCTGTATTGGTAACATAGAAGTTGTTGTATTGAGAGAACTTCTCTTTCAACGCTTCTATTACTTCATTTTTTTGTTCTTTAGTCATTGTAATATTTTTACAATTCGCTATGCGAATTAGTGAACAAAAGATTTAGTGTCGATTGAAATACCAGGACTCATAGATGAAGCCATGGTTAAACCTTTCAGGTATGTACCTTTTGCTGTTGAAGGCTTTGCCTTAATGATCGCATTGATGAACTCTTGCGCATTACCGGCAATTTTATCAGGAGAGAAAGATACACGTCCGATTGAAGCATGGATGATACCAGCTTTGTCAACCTTAAATGCAATCTTACCACCTTTTACTTCATTAACTGCAGCAGCTACATCGTTGGTAACTGTACCTGTTTTTGGATTGGGCATCAGGTTACGAGGACCTAAAATTTTACCCAAACGACCGATCTTAGGCATTACGGCAGGAGTAGCAACAATAACGTCAACATCGGTCCAGCCACCTTCGATCTTGCTTACAAATTCATCTAATCCAACATAGTCAGCACCGGCAGATTTTGCTTCAGCTTCTTTATCAGGGCCGCAAAGCACCAATACTCTTTTTGTTTTACCAGTACCGTGAGGTAAAGTAACCGTACCACGGATAGCCTGGTCAGCTTTTTTAGGATCAACGCCTAAACGGATATGCAGGTCAACAGACGCATCGAACTTAGTTGTGTTCACTTCTTTTACCAATGCAGAAGCATCTTTCAAAGAGTAAGCCTTGTTCGCATCAACTTTTGCGTTTACTGCTTTTCTTTTTTTAGGAATGAATGCCATTTTCTAATTCGTTTTAATAAGTTCAGAAATTATTTTTCCCATGGGGCTGTTCCTTCTACAGTAATACCCATGCTGCGAGCTGTACCGGCTACCATAGTCATGGCGCTTTCTAAAGTGAAGGCATTGAGGTCGGGCATTTTGTCTTTTGCGATCTCTTCGACCTGTGCCCAGGTTACCTTGCCTACTTTGCTACGGTTTGGCTCTTTTGAACCACTTTGAATTTTAGCGGCATCCTTTAGCTGAACGGCTGCTGGAGGAGTTTTAATGATAAAGTCGAACGACTTATCAGAGTAAACAGTGATTAATACAGGGAGAACTTTTCCCATTTTGTCTTGCGTCCTTGCGTTAAACTGTTTGCAGAATTCCATGATATTGATACCCTTGGAACCCAACGCCGGACCAATTGGAGGTGCAGGGTTAGCCTGGCCACCCTTGCACTGAAGCTTTACGAAGCCAGTGATTTCTTTTGCCATTTTCTTCGATTTATTGGTTCAAGCGACTTTTCATCTCAGCGACTACTTAGTCTCCCAAATTCCTCATTTCCCCGCGGGGCGGGACTTCTAAAGAACTAATTGGGGTCGCAAAGGTAAGGGACTGAATTCAGAATTTCGAATTTGAAATTTAGATTTTTTGTTAAGTGGTTGTTGAGGTTTTAAGAACGGTGGCAGGAAGATAAAAGAATAAGTTCTGGCTTTTGCTGATACTTCTATGAAACCACTGCAAATAACAGTTTCATCTCAGACAACCCTGTCCTTTCGCCAATTTCACAATTTTAATTACTGCTTGCTCCAATTGAAATATCTTCATCCCTTTCTTAATAATTTATGTCAAAACGGGCAGATTATATTACCTGGGATGAATATTTTATGGGAGTAGCATTGCTTAGCGGAAGGCGAAGCAAAGACCCCCATACACAAGTAGGCGCATGCATTGTAAACAGTCAAAACAAAATTGTTGGGGCCGGATATAATGGTTTGCCCATAGGTTGCAGCGATGAAGATTTTCCATGGGAAAAGCAAGGAGAGTTTCTCAATACAAAATATCCTTACGTATGCCATGCCGAACTTAATGCCATCCTAAATAACATCGGTATGGATCTTTCTGGCTGCCGGATTTACACTGCACTATTCCCTTGCAACGAATGCAGCAAAGCCATCATTCAATCAGGCATTAAAGAAGTGATTTACCTAAGCGATAAATACGATGGCACCGATGTATCGCTTGCAAGTAAACGAATGCTGGATACGGCAGGGGTATCTTACCGAAAGGTGGAAGTAAAAAGGAAAAATATTGAATTATCATTTGATGAGAAAGACGTTTGAGAACTCCATTATCTATGACAGCGGACCACTTCATAACACATTTACAACTGCAGCCACATCCTGAAGGAGGTTTCTTCAAAGAAACCTACCGTTCTTCCGGCATCATTCCTTCGCAGTCTTTAACGGATTTTAACGGAGACCGGCATTATTCGACTGCTATTTATTTTCTATTAGAACAGGGAAACTTCTCCGCTTTTCATCGAATTAAAAGTGATGAATGCTGGCATTTTTATGAAGGCGATACTTTATTAATTCATGTCATTGACAATAAAGGCAATTATTCATGTACCCGTTTGGGAAGGAAGATCGATGAAGGTGAAATGTTTCAGTTTGTAGTGCCTGCAGGATGCTGGTTTGCCTCTGAAACTGCCCCGGAAACACCATTTACGCTTGTAGGTTGTACGGTAGCACCCGGTTTTGATTTTGCTGATTTTGAAATGGCGAATGCAGAAAACTTATCGAAAGAGTATCCACAACATGAATCTCTCATTCGCAGTTTGTGTAGATAGGGGCCCCTTCCGACTTTCCCCGGTGAAGCCACCATCACACAGCCC
>JAGIAB010000088.1 GCA_017745135.1 Flavisolibacter sp. | reverse complement strand
GCTTTATATCGCTTCCCGCTACCGAAATCACATCAATGCTCTGCTGCTTCATATCTGGGAGAAAGAATCTACCGAACATCCGACCACCCGGCAACATGATACAACTGCCGTGTGGTTGTTCACTTTCTAGCCAGACATGAACGCTGGAGAAAAGCTCCTGATCTGAATGGTCATCATAGTCTGAGAAGAATTCACCGCCACCGGGGTGGCAATGAATCTTAACAATGGCATAGTTACGTTCAGAAGCTTTAGTGAGAAAGCCGTTGATTAGGTCCGTTGGCCACCGAACTAAATCAGGCTTCCGCTCGATACATTGATCGTACGGTATGAGTAACAATTCCCGCACTGTGAGAGTGTGATCGTTCTCCCAAGCGTTGCGACCACAAAGTGCGATAGCAACCGCCTCTTTCCCGTCTCCGGGAAAGAGGTGTTGTTCCAGTATATTGTGCTGGATACCAGACAGTTTTAACTTATTCATGGCAAACAGGGGCATATTTAGTTAACCAATTATCTACAAGTAATAAGTGGGTAATGATATTGTCAATACCCGGTTGCCACTCTCCGGCTTTACGGTGACGTGACCATTGCTGGAAAGATTTTCCATCTAGTGAAAATGGAGTCACTGCCGCGATAGCTTTGCCATCTGTGCGGATTAGATGAGGACTGAAACTGGCCATGTCGATCTGGGCTCCCGGATAACCTGGATCGATCTTCAATGCGACGGTAGCGGATTTTACGTTATAGCCTGGTGGAACCGGATAATCATAAATTA
This sequence comes from Flavisolibacter sp., assembly GCA_017745135.1. Taxonomy (GTDB): domain Bacteria; phylum Bacteroidota; class Bacteroidia; order Chitinophagales; family Chitinophagaceae; genus Flavisolibacter. The sequence continues at coordinate 9,019 of JAGIAB010000088.1, read as the reverse complement.
AAATCCAGCGCTGGTTACCGTAAATAAGGGTTTCCCAATGGAAACCCCTATTATCAAGTAATTCAGCTTCGCCCTCAGGCAGTACAAACTGCTGACGACTGCCTCTCCCTTCGGTCTGTTCTTTCGGTTGGCGAACAAAACGAACCAAACACTGCTTTGTCAGGTCTACATCCTCATCATAGCCAATTTTACGTGGAGCAGGTGTATTGCTATAAACCGCATAGATTTCATACTCCTTATAGTTAGGCTTTCCTGAAAGTATGATCAGGTCTTTTCCTGTAGTATACGGGCTAGTCAGCACTTGGTACTGGTCATGAACTTTGACACGGTAGCGATGAGCAGGTGTAACCTCCCTGCAACTTTTACCGTATTCTTCCAAGTTGATTTCTTCGATCCAGGTTCCAGTAATGAATTTCATTCCCGAACACTGCATTTTGATGCGAGCGTTTGGATTGAAAGCAAAGATTACATCCGGACCATTATCGATCACCTGGATAAGGTATTCTTTGCGGGGGTCAATGCCACCAGCCAGCAGAATTTCCTCCGCTGACAGCTCTTTGCTTTCTGTGGTTTCCGGTTCCTCTTTGAATTGATAAGTGAAGGTCACAGGATCTTTCACCGTCATGCGTTCAATACCCAAATTGCGCAAATCAATTTTTTGCTTAGGTCTCACCAATTCGAAATCACAGCCCTCTAACTTTTGATAAAGAGAGTAGCACTCAACCGGCACCTTGCCGACCTTTTCCAAGACCTGTTCTCTGGTTACATCCCAATTGGGAAACTCAACAATCTCTCCGTCTACATTTACTTTGAACCCGGTAGACATGGGTTTTTCAATATGCTGTTGCATAGTATCTTAAATATTTAATTATTAAAAATTATTTCGGTGACTTTAAGCAAGTCTGTGTCATTCCCGACCGCAGTGCGGCGGGTGAGCTTGAAGGAACTATGATAGGATACTACGCTTGTTTGTGGTTTTTCAAATTAATAAATTCCACAGGGGTACCCTGCTAGGCTTGGAATTTTGAATAAAAGCGCTATATTTGTGCTGCAACGCGGGAATATAGTAGGACAAGAATGCGACTCTCGTCTTGCTTTGTTCAAAATTCTTAAGCCAAGGGGTATTCCTCTTGGTTTTTTTCGTTTAATAGACCTGTGCGACCAAGTCCACATAAACGTCTCGATACAAATATATGAAAACACAATGACAATGAAAAATTTTACAAACATTTTTTAAAGAAAAATTTTACAAACATTTTTATAAATCATATTATGTACAATTTCACAAACTTTTTTGTTTATTTGCAAAACTTTGCGTATCTTTAATATTATAAGGCAGCCGGATCAGCCTATAAAATGGCTTACATTATGACAGAAGAACAAATAAGGTCAGTTTATGTGGAGCTGGGCGCCCGAATTAAGCAGGCAAGAGAAAATATGGGGTTCACCCAAGATATACTTGCAGACCAGTTGAGCCTTACAAGGGCGTCTATCGTAAACATAGAAAGCGGACGTCAGCGTCCAATGCTCCACACCATTATTAAAATCAGTGATGTTTTAAACACTTCCCTTAAGGAGTTGTTACCCGACTCTCACACTGAAGAGGCAGACCCCCTTCCATTAGTGGCGGTTTCATCCGGCACGGATATTGGTAATATCGTTTCAGACGAAATCGAAGTGAATGATGAAACAAAAGATGCAATTTTGCAATTTTTCTCTCATTCAAAGAGCAAATCATGAATTATTCAGAAATAAATAGAATTGCTCAGGATTTGATCCGTGAGCATAGTCTTCTTGCTACCCCAATTAAGGTGGAGGATATTGCTCGCTCTATGGGTATCAAGGTTATCCCGTACCCCCTTGAACAAAATATGTCGGGCCTGTTAGTTCTGGAAAAGAATAGTGCCGTTATAGGTTATAATCAGAACGAAGCCAGAGTTAGGCGGCGATTTACGGTGGCTCATGAAATCGGCCATTACGTTCTTCATAGAGATAAATCAGACCGGCAGGTGTTCGTAGACAAGAATTTTAAGGCAATGTTCAGAAGCTTTGAATCGGCGAATGAGCCGACTGTTGCAAAGTTAGAAACAGAAGCGAATGTTTTTGCTGCATGTTTGCTTATGCCCGAAACACTAGTTAGAGAAGAGGTCGGTAAAACTGAACTTGATTTAGGTGGGGAGGATTCAATTAGAGATTTGGCAAAAATTTTTGATGTCAGTTCAACAGCGATGCATTACCGGTTGCTTAATTTGAACTTATAGCAAGCTTTTCCACTTTAGGTTGTAAGCTTTTACCACAATTTACAGCCAACGCTACAGCAAATCATTTCTATAATGTTGTCTCCAAACGAGCCAAAAATTTCATTCGCTATTGGATGCTTACGAGCAACTTCGGTTATTTCAATTAATTCCTACAGTTTATTTACAATTGGAGGAACGACCTCCTTAATATTGTCAATAAACACAGATGGGTTGTAACCATTAAGTAAGCCATCTATTACATATTCTTCCAGAAGACCAAAAGCATAACCGGCTGCAGCGGAGGAAAGGGGGTCCTTAAATATGGCAGAAAAAGCTGTACTTGCTCCAAACTTTATGGCGTTTTTCAAGAATCTGGGTGCGCCGCTATTAATAACCTTATAAGTGCCTTTAATTTCTTGCAGGTATTCATAGGTGATATCACCAGCATCAGAGTAGTCACCAATTTCATTAATCCATTTGCGGTAATACTTAGCTCCGCTCATATGTCTTATCTTAAACACTGCATCAAAATCTTCATGTAATTCGTAATAGATTTCTTTAAGATTAGGTAGCCTCTCCATATTGAGCAAATGCGAGGTATTGTTTGCAACATTATATCCCCGGCCGATGTTCTCCAGGTTTTTTTCGCAGATTTTTAAATGTTCGAAACTATTATAGCTTTTTAAGTTATACTCGGAGAGTACCGCCGTTTCAAGTACCTGGTGCCCCAATGAAAGTAACTTTCCCCGTTCTGGTAAATCAAGCTGATCTGGCTCTTTTCCGTAAGGCAAGCCAAGTTCACTTAGCGTATTGTTTTTATAGGCATCAATTATGATGTCTGCGGAATTTGTAGAAAAATCCATACCATCAATATTCTCATAAATGTTCCGTGCCTGTTTTACAAATTGCTTTTTTGATTTCGAAGGGATATTACCAAATTGATCTAACACTCTTTTTATGTTGTGTTCAGGATCAAGATCATTATCGGTTAATTGCCCGGCACCTATTGGAGGGGTTCCATAGATTACGGATTCGTCAACGGTACCGTCACTTCGGGCCCTGCCGGTATTAGTCACCAGAACAGGCGACCATATCATAAATTTAATATATCCGCTTTTTACCAATCTTTCGACTGTATCAAAGCCTAGGTTCCGAATAAGAATATTCAAAGCCTCATTTGTCCTGTTTGTTCTTATAGTAACCTTTTCAAAGATGAGTAACTGCTCAAACAAGGTCGCCAGCATATCTTGCTGCTGGGCTTTTGTGAGATTTTCTGCGCCAAAAGCATCAGCACTGGTTATGTGACCATTTAGAACTTGATTTGTCATTTCTATAATACAGTTAGTCTACGTCCAATTTATAATCTTGCTTCTGATATAAAGTTACAAAATGTGACAAAAACTCGGAGCTAGTGACGATGAGCCGCCGATCCTCGAAACAGCTTAGTCTCTCCAAATTGTTTTTTCACGCTATCAATGGCCTGGTACAGTTTGATTGCTTCCTGGGTATCTTCAAAAATATTGATTTGGTAGGTACCCGGAATGAGATTTGAAAGTCGCACCCCGATCAATCGAACAAGGACACGGCGCGTATATAAGTTGTGTAGGAGTTCCTTTGCCACCGTAAAGAGCGTGTAATCATTGTTGGTGTAAGGAATGGTACGTTGAATGGTATGAGTTTCCCAATCCGTATATCGCAGTTTAACCGCTATGCAGCCGGCAAGACGGTCGCCGGTACGCAGTTCATAGGCAATGGCTTCGGTCATACGTGTGATTTTGGATTCCAGGTATTCCATATTGATGGTGTCCTGCTGAAACGTGTCTTCTGTTGAAATAGATTTGGATTCTCGGAAGGGAATGATTGGAGATTGATCAACCCCATTTGCCCGTCGCCATAGCTCCAGCCCGTTTTGCCCCAGAGCCCGGGTCACTTCATCCGGATCCTTAGCCGCCAGGTGTTTTGCTTTGTAAAACCCCATTTTGATTAACTTAATTGAGGTTTTTTCGCCAACGCCGGGAATTTTATAAATATCAAGAGGGCCTATAAACCTTTTTTCATTTCCAAAGGGGATCAACAGCTGCCCGTTAGGTTTCACTTCATTGGTGGCGATCTTGCTTACAACTTTATTGGAGGCCAGTCCCCATGAAATGGGCAGACCGCTTTCTTTAATAACCCTTTTCTTTAGCTCTGCGGTAAATTTGAAACAACCAAAGAACTTATCCATACCGGTAAGGTCAATATAAAACTCGTCGATACTTGCCTTTTCAAAACTTGGAACAGAATCAGCAATCACATCGGTGACCAACTTCGAATATTTGGAATAATTTTCATAATCTCCACGCACAATGACCAGGTCGCTGCAGAGGCGCTTAGCTTGTGCCATTGGCATGGCGCTATGAATACCATATTTACGCGCTTCATAGCTACAAGAAGCTACTACACCTCGGTTGCCATCGCCGCCAATAGCTACCGGTTTGCCCAGCAATTTGGGGTTTTGCAACTGCTCCACTGAAACAAAAAAAGTATCCAGATCAAAATGGGCAATATGGCGCTCATCAAAATTCAGCATAGCTTCGTTGTTTGTATGCTACTTTTTCCATTTTGTGCGCTTCCAAACTGAAGACTCCGAAATCTTCGGTTACCCGGCCGGTTATGCGATAAAAGCCTGCGGTATGCAATGGGTAGTTCTTAGCACTATTGGGAAAATGGACTGTGTCAATCCAGTTTAGGTCATGATCCAGGAAAGTGCCGAAATACATCTGGTCATTGTTTTTGGTGACTGCCGTTTTACGAGCGACATAGTACACAAGGACAGTAACCGTCCTTTTAAGATACTTGGGTAGATCTTCAGCCCGTACGAATTCTGTAGGGTCGGCATCAACCAGATGAAAGGGGTTTGTCAACGGGAAGCCCAGGTATTCCATCTGGTCGTACAGGTCATCCAGCGGATGATCTGTTTGCTGGGTTTCCTGAAAGGTGACGTTGCTTTCTTCAAAAAGCGGTGCTGAGAAATGTTGTTTGTCCGTTGGCCTGGGCTTTAAAACATTGGCTTCCCACAGCAGTTGTTTTTTTGATCTGCCGGTAAATCCAAATGCCCCAATACTAATTAGGATTTCCAGTTGCGTCAGGCTTGGGCTGACCCGACGGACAAAGTCCTGGAGATCTGAATAGATTCCGTTGCGCTCACGTTCCTCAACGAAGGTCGCCAACAAATCCTTTCGCAAGTCTTTTACATGCACAAATCCAGTATAAACAATGTCGCCTTTAATATTGGTAAGAGCTTCACTATTGTTCACGCAAGGAGGACTGATTTTCGCCCCGGTTTTAAGTAGTTCGATGAAATAAAGCTCGGAAGAATAAAAACCTCCAAAATTATTTATTACCGCCACCATGAACTCCCGTGGATAATAGGTTTTAAGAAACAAACTCATGTAGCTTTCAACCGCAAAAGATGCACTGTGGGCTTTGTTAAAACTATATCCTCCAAAGCTTTCCATCTGTCGCCAAACCTCAGCGGCTTCCGTGACGTTGCGCCCCAGGCCAGCGGCTGACGCAATAAATTTTTCCCGGATAAGTAAAAACTGATTGTTGGACCGGTATTTACCACTCATCGCCCGGCGAAGGATATCGGATTCCCCGAGTGAGAGCCCTCCATAATAGTGCGCAATCTTAATAACATCTTCCTGAAAAACCATTACACCAAAGGTTTCACCTAAATGTTCTTCAAATAGAGGATGTATATATTTGATTTGATCGCGGTGATGATACCGGTGAATGTATTCGCGCATCATTCCAGACTGGGCGACACCAGGCCGGATAATCGAGCTTGCCGCAACCAGGGTGATGTAATCATCACAGGTCAGCTTTTTCAGCAATTGCCTCATAGCGGGGGATTCAATGTAAAAACAGCCGATCGTGTTGGCATTTTTTATGTGTCTTGCCACAAGTGGATCGGACATAAAGCGGTCTGTATCGTGGATGTTGATGCTGACATTGTGGTGTTCTTTTATTAGTTGTTGTGCGGTGCGTATATGGCTAAGTCCACGCTGGCTGAGGATGTCGTACTTGTTGATGCCAATATCTTCGGCCGTAAACATATCCATCATGGCGGTGGGAAATCCTTTTGGTGGCATAAACAATGTACAGTAATTCCGGATCGGCTTTTCGCAAATTAGTATCCCACAGGGATGAAGGGACGGGTTGCTGGGAAAGCCATACATCAGTTTCCCATATTGATAAATCAATTTGGTGATTTCATCCACCGGTCCGTTTGAATAACGCATGGCTTCTATTTCGTCTTCCGGCAATCCAAAAACTTTTCCCAACTCAAAATGAATCTTATCGCGTTTAAAAGTAGGATAAGAACCGAGCAGGGCAACATGCTGCCTGCCATAACGTTTAAAAATATAATCGAAGATCTCATCACGGTCAACATGCGAAAAGTCAATATCGAAGTCTGGTGGACTTGTCCGCTCTGGGTTGAGAAACCGTTCAAAATAAAGGTTTAACCGGATCGGATCGACGTTGGTAATACCCAGACAATACGCCACAATTGAATTAGCGCCGCTTCCCCTGCCAACATGGTAAAAGCCTCTAGATTGTGCATAGCGTACGATGTCCAGGTTGATCAGGAAGTAACTGTTAAAACCAAGGTCGTTGATAATTTTAAGTTCCTTTGTAACACGGTCTTTGGCAGTTTGGTTCTTTTTGCCGTACCTGCTTTTGAAACCGTCCCAGGTCAGTTTTTCCAGCAAGATCCGATCATCCTCCGTGGAGCCGCCAAATACCTGCTTGGTTTTATCTACAGCAAAATCCATTTCTATATTGCAAGCATCCAGGAGCTTATAGGTGTTGGTAACAATAAAAGGATACTGCCGGAACTTTTGCAGCAGTTGATCCGGAGAAAGAAAGGTTTCATCTGGTTCACAGCATTGATCTGGCCGAAGCTGAGCGAGCAGGATGTTGTTATCAACGCAGCGCAGGAGACGGTGAAGATTATAATGAACTTTGTTCTGTATGGTAACAGGCTGTCGAATGACCAGCCGGTCGGCATAGGGTTTCCAATCGAGACTGAAAAGCTTGTTGAGCTCCGAAGGTTTGATACCGATCCGCTCGTGCGGCAACAGTTGATCCAAGGGTTTGGCTCCAAGAGGATAAATCACAAACCCATCCCAAGCCTCTTCAAAAAGTTTCAGGTCTTCAGATGGTTCCGGAAATACAGGGTGCTTTTTTAATGGATCTTTTTCTAACCAGTATTTTGAAAGAAAGGTATGTATCCAGGTAAGGCCAGTATTGTTTGCAGCAATCAGGATGTATAATAATTTGTCGCCATTGCGTACTTCAGCGCCTAAAACCGGCTTAATTCCTGCATTGCGGCTAAGCTTTACAAATTCCCAAATGTCGTAAGTGGTGTTAATATTGGTCAATGCCAGGGAGGTAATGCCGTAATCCGCTGCTGCATTTACCAATTGTGCAGTCGAAAAAGATCCATATAAAAATGAATAATATGTTTTACAGTTAAGGTACATTCAGGTCGAATTTCAAGGCTAAGGTATTTCAAAATGCTAAAAATATTAGCTAAAAAAGATAAATATTTTAGCATTTTGTTGCTTTGCGCTGATTATCAAAGTGATATACTTTTAATAGTAATGGATTTTTGCCAATGTTATAAACCAGGCAAACGATGCTCATCGAGCCTTTTTAGTATTTGGCTGTCAACATTCATGTCGAATTTTCTCGCAAAGAGTTTATTGGAAGTTGCAATTTTGGCAAAGTCAGTGATGGTAAGCGTTCTTGGTCTGTCGTCTACCCAATCAATATAGTGAATTGGCTTTTTGAAAAATAACTGATTACTGTCACTTTTACATATCATCTTTAAGCAGGTATGAAAGAAACTTTCATCAGGAATGAACACCGTCTTAAAATATGAAACCAAGAGTTTGCTTTTTCTTATAAAGATCATTATTTCCCGACAACATTCGACTGGCATGGCCCACCACTGGGAACCGCCATAGAATTGAATATGCTTCGAAATCTCTTCAAAATCAGGAAACCTGGTGATCCCGCCGGCCAGCCATTCTTTTTTGGGTATCGGATTGATCCCAATAAAGATTCGATCCCTATTCTTTTCGAAAAATTTTTCGATATAGGATCGCGGCTTTATCGGATAATCCTGCCCACTGAGAAGAATTATATAATCACCCAGTCCTGATTTAAGAATTTGGCGAATTCCCAATAGAGTAGCTTCAACCAGGCCAAAACTTCCCCAGCTGGTTTTAACCCTTTTTGTAAAAAATACTTTGTGATTCATATCATTTTTCAGTACATGCCTGAACTCTTTTATTGATGTATTGGCATCGACATGAACAAAAAAGTATGAACGTGGGCCATTAAGCGCATCAATCATTCTTTTAAGTTGCAAGGGGTTTTTGTGAGTCAAAATCAGATATCCGAGCTTCATTCCTATTTTACTTAGTGGCAGCGCCAGGTTTAGGAAAAGGGAATAACAAAGTCATTGTTATTTATGACAATATGCAAAAGATTTTTCTTCTCCTTTGAATACTTTAAAGTTATAGTTCAATGAGTTGCAGAAACTTTTGATTACTGAAAAATCCAAACTACGTTCTGCATCATCGAAAATAATCGGTTTATACAGGCTCTTAAATAAATTGAGATTTCTTAATATCCCTTCCCTAAAATCGCCAATTGGCCCATCAATAATTAGAAAGTCAAAACTGTTGAAATCGACACCTCGTAATGCGTCCGAAGAATACCAGTTC
>JAGIAB010000087.1 GCA_017745135.1 Flavisolibacter sp. | reverse complement strand
TGCAATGCCTGAGGAAGAAAGAACAGTTTATCTCAATAAACTGCTAAGACGATTGCTGAAAGAACAGGGATTAAGCGATGCTGTACTCACTTCGGGCAATTCGCTTCCAGGCAATAATGCCACCGATCTTTTTGCCTCATCGCAATCCAAAGGAGAATGGTATTTCTATAACAACACTTTAAAAACACAGGGCGCCGCACAGTTCAAACAGGTGTGGGGCAACCGGCCGAACGCAGATAACTGGAGACGATTTTCGAGTGTTACACAACAACTCACTACGCGGCCTCCTGATAGTAACATGCCGGCAAATCAAAGCGGCAATCCTGCAGTTCCGGTTGACAATACTCCGGACATTAACAGTTTAACAAAAGACCTTCCGCTTACCGAAAATCAATTAAAAGCGTCCAACGATTCCATCAGCAATGCCCTGTTTGGGTTAGGCTCTGTTCTGTTGAACGAAGCTGAAGATTATTTATCCGCCATAGACGCTCTCGAAAAATTAAGAAGCCACTATCCCTCTTATCCCAACATGAGCGAGGTATTGTTTAACCTGTACTACGCTTATTTGAAAGCTGGCAATGAAGTGGAAGCCAATAAGATTAAACAGTTGTTAGTAACCCAATATCCTTCCTCAAAATTCGCAACCATTATTTCTACTGGTAAAGCACCGGTTACCGGTGGCAAATCAGAAGAAGCCACGAAGGCTTACAACGATATTTATAACCTCTTTATTGAAGGAAGGTTTGACGAAGCAGAAGCAGCCAAAAAACTGGCGGATAGTATTTATCAAACCAATTACTGGCAACCGCAGTTATTGTATATCGAGGCCGTATATCATATTCGCCAGAGAGATGATAGCATCGCTAAAAATATTTTGCAAACATTGATCGGGCAAGATCCGAACGCCCCAATGGCAACAAAGGCTCAAACCATGATTGATGTTTTAAACCGGCGTGCACAAATTGAAGATGAGTTGTCGAGGTACCAGATTCAAAGAGTTGAAGACACCACAACCACCAATCCCGTACAACCTGTTATTCAAGCTCCTCCTGTAAGAAAAGATACCATCGCCGGCAAACCAAACCTTGTCACTAATCCAACTAAGAATGATTCACTTACGAATAAACCAATTGTAACCAGTCCTCAAATCAAAAAGGACACTGTTGTAAAAAAACCTGATGTAATCATAAAACCTGACGTAACCACCAATCCGCCGGTTAAAAAAGATACGGCCGTTAACAAGCCTGTAATCAATGCCCCTCCCAGACCTTTGCGCAAACCCGGCGAATATTATTTTGATTCCACAACAAAGCATCATGCCGCTATTGTTTTAGATAAAGTAGATCCTTTATTTGTAACCGAAGTAAGAAATGCTTATACCCGCTTCAACCGCGAACGCTATCATCAAACTTTCCCAATGAACGTGGTTGACCTGGATGCGAATAGAAAAATTTTATTGATCGGTGATTTTGCTTCGGCACAGGAAGCGTTGAATTACATGACCTCAGCAAGACAGGCTGCTCCATCGGAAGTAATGCCCTGGCTAAAGGCAGAAAAATATTCTTTTTCGATCATCGATGATGAGAACCTGCCGCTTCTGCTGGAAAAGAAAGATTTAGAGCAGTACCGTAAATTTTTGGTTCAAAACTTGCCGGGTAAATTCTAAGCTGAGTTAGAAGTTTGGGAATAGTAGGAACCCGAATAATTACATCGTAAGTTTTCTCTTCCAGGCCTCTGTCTCTGTCTAATCTATTTTTAACCTTCCATTATACCCTATTTTATAGTTTTGACATGCTAAAAGGTAAGATAACAACAAGCGAATACACTCTTATCCTCTTAGCTTAAATTCAATTACATGAAAAAGAGCATACGCATCTTTTGGTTGATTTTTTTCAGCGGCATCGGCGCTTTTCTTTTATTGATCGTTTTGATCATATTTGGTGTTTTTGGCCGTCTTCCCAAATTAAAGGAATTGGAGAATCCAAGCATTCTCCAGGCATCTGAGGTCATTGCTTCAGATGGAACACTCATGGGAAGATTTTATAGCGAAAAGGGAAATCGCAGTATGGTCGATTATAAAGATATTTCTCCAAACATCATCAACGCCTTGGTAGCAACAGAGGATGAACGTTTTTATGATCACTCGGGCATAGATTTTAAACGAACGCTTGGTGCCATTGTTAAATTGGGCAGAGATGGCGGAGGCTCCACAATTACTCAGCAGCTTGCATTAAACTTGTTTGCAGAAAGAGCCAGGAATCCGGTTGCAAGAATTATCCAAAAATTAAAAGAGTACATTATTGCAATCCGGCTGGAACGAAATTTTACCAAACAGGAAATCATCGCTCTTTATCTGAATGCTGTTCCTTTTGGAGATAATGTTTATGGTATTCGCAATGCTTCCAGAACGTTCTTTCAAAAAGAACCTGACAGGGTGAATCCTGTTGAAGCTGCAACATTAGTAGGAATGCTGAAAGGAAACAGTATTTATAATCCCAGGACACATCCTGTTCAGGCGTTCAATCGAAAGAATGTTGTGCTTGGCCAGATGGGAAGGAATGGATTCCTTAGTTCCGCTGATGTTACCAAATACAAAGCAATGCCCATCCCGCTTAATTATAAAAAAGCCGATGAGAACAGTGGTTATGCTCCTTATTTCCGCGAAGCAGTTTTAAAAGATGCCGTAAGGGATGCTTTGAAAGACATGACAAAACCGGATGGAGACTCTTATGATATTTATAAAGATGGATTGAAAATCTATACAACGATCATCCCTAAAATGCAACAATATGCCGAGGAAGCAATGGCGCAGCAAATGCCCATGCTTCAAAAAGCACTGAATGCACAATCCAACATAAAAAAAGGAACCATTTGGAAAGAACGTCCTGAAGTGCTGAGAACAGCCATGAAAAACAGCGACCGCTGGAAGAGCATGAAAGAAGATGGTTTTAGCGATGAAGAAATAACAGCATCCTTCAACAAGAAAGTTCCGATGAAAGTTTTTGCATGGAACAGCAAGCGTTCAACCGATACGGTCATGACCCCAATAGATTCCATCAAATATCATCGCCAGATGATGCAGAGCGGGTTTATGGTTATGGACCCTGTTACAGGAGAAGTAAGAGCATGGGTCGGCGGTATTGATTTTAAAACTTACAAGCTCGATCACGTCAATATGAGAACGAAAAGGCAGGTGGGTTCTACCATTAAACCACTACTTTACTGCCAGGCCATTGAGGAAAGAGGAATGAATCCCAATTCCATGGTGGAAGATGTTCAACAAAGTTTTGGTAAAAACCAGTTGGTGCCTGCAACAACAAGATCATGTTCCGGAAGAACTGTGACAATGGCTAATGCACTCACATGGTCGCGTAACTGTGCCTCCGCCTATATTATGAAGCAGGTTGGCCCGGCGCAATTTGCCAACTTCTTGAACGAAAAATTAAATATTCCAACAAAAGTTGAGCCTTATCCTTCAATAGCACTAGGAGCTTGCGATCTTTCGTTATATGAAATGATGTGGGCTTACAGCATTTTTGCAGGTGGCGGATTTGAAACCAAGCCTTCTTACATTTCACGAATTGAAGATCGCAACGGAAATGTGATCAAACGTTTTGATATTGGTGCCAACCGCAAAGAAACCGTAAGCGAAGCAACCGCTTATCAAATGATACAAATGATGGAAGGCCCTGTAACTATAGGCACAGCCGCCGGATTAAAAGACCGTTTAGGTGCAAAGGAAATGGCTGGCAAAACCGGAACTACTAATGATAATGCCGACTTCTGGTTTATGGGCTTTACACCACAGTTGTTAGCAGGTGTTTGGGTGGGTTGTGATGATCGCTTTATTCAAATACAAAGCGGTGCCTTTTACGGAGGAACAGCAGCACGGCCTATTTGGGAAGCCTTCTTTAAAAAAGTATATGCCGATCAATCGTTGGGAATAAGAAGAGATGCTGAATTTTCAAAGCCTGCCGATTTGTATAATGAATTGAATGATGCCAACTCCATCAACTATGGTGATGGCGTTGGCGAACAAATGGATAACGGCGTTAGCAGCGATGATTATTTGGATACGATCACCAATATTCCCCCGGAATCGCAACCGCCGGTTGATGAAAACAAGTCGATAACCCCGCCTGTAAGAAACAATAATAACAAGAAAGATTCCGGCACTAACAAATCACCAAAGATTGGCGATATGGGATTACCACAAGATCCAAAGAGAGACAATAAGGAAGGAAACTTTCTAAAGAGACTATTCAAAAAGAAAAACAAGGATTAGAAACTCACTATTATTATTCGGGATTTTACAAAGAGCCTTCTGTAAATATGCAGAAGGTTCTTTGTTTAATAACTGCGTTTTAGCAAATAAGTTTTATCACCTTCCTGACAAAATATTAAATGGAGAAACAAGAGAATGAAATCCATAACACTCCAAGAAAAGGAATGGCTATTGGCTTGCCCGATACCTCATTCAAATTTCCCCAACTTATAACTCTCAAACCGGTAACTCGCTGTTTTAATAACTCCCTTTTTTAATTGATACCATGGACTGACTCCGGCTTCATTCAAATTGCGCAATACATAAATCGATTGGGCAGGGGTATAACCTTCAGCCAGCTTGTAAATCTTCTCTCCTTCTTTGTTGACCGCTTCATCAATAATGATAAAGCAATGTCCCGGGCTTCCGGCATAAATAACCACTGTTCCAATTTCAAAATCGCTTGCCGGTTTTAATTCTTTGCTTAACGATATGGTACTTGCGTAAGTGTAAACAATATCCAGGTACTTTCGAAGAGTTTCATGTGTCTTCCCACACGATGCAAGTTTAATAAACTGTACTCCTCTGCCTTTTGTTATTGGCCTTAATCCTTTGCAGTAATCGTTCCATGTGTAATAGTCTCCGCTTACAAAGTGAAACCCGATCTCATCATAACGCTTTTGTTGAAATAAATATTCTGCCCGCAACCGTATTATTGCGTCGGCGCATTGTTGAAGATCTGCCGTACCAACATCGTAAGGAATAATGCCAACATGTTTTTGTTGCGAGTTGATGGGTTTACCGGTATAATCTACAATTGGCCCATCAACCACCGGCAAATGCCCGAGAAAATATTGCCAACTATGGGCTTCATATTTTTTTGAAGGAAGAGGAACAAACTTTTTTGATGGTGTATCAAAAGAATCGATTTCAGAAACAGGAACATTAGCGCAACTGAAAAAAAACAGTAGCAAAACAGGGAGGGGATTTTGTTTCATGCAGGGTTTTGCAATGAGATAAGCCAGGGCAGAGTTTCCATAATTTTTTGAAGCAATTGTATAAGTTCAACGCAACTTTATATTTATAGTGATATTTGTGGAATGCCGAATAGAATTACCGAACGTAAAAGTGAGTGACACAACATGCGTTGATAGTTTTACAAAGCATCTATTCATTAAAAACAGCCGCTTTTTTAACTGAAAAAATATTCTCCCGCTTTTTTATTCACTCCCGGCACAACATTTTCTATACTGTATAAAAAGACATCATGGAAAGAAATAACGATAAAAGGACTTCTAAAAGAAATACCGGCATTCCCGAGAACGATCCTTCAAAAGCAATGGACAGCAAACGCGAAGTGGAACAATCGAACGATCCCAAAACAGACCAGGATTTTCCGGGTTATCCTCATTACCCGGCAAAAGAGGATATTATGGACCAGAGAACAGGCTCGAATAAAGTAGATATGGATGTAGAAAACCTGGCCAGTGCCCGCAATGCTACAGGTGTGAGCCAGCGCTTTATAAGATCGCAGGAAGGCCAGCGCAATACAGCTCCTGAAACCGGCGATTCCAGTGAAGAAAGTGATGATCTCGGTATCCGTCCGGGCACAGATGCGGATGTGAATGATGATGATCTTGCCGTATTGAATTCAACGAATGATGAAATAGGTATGCCGCAAAATGTTTCCAACGAAGACATCAACACTGACCTTGACATTCCGGGTAGCGAACTGGATGACGAGAACGAGAGCATAGGCGAAGAAGATGAAGAAAATAATTATTACAGCTTAGGCGGCGACAGGCATGAGAGCCAGGAAGAAGATCCTTACTCAGGACCCGAAAGAGGAAATGTTTAGTATTAAAAGACTGCAGAACGCAGTCTTTTAAGTTTGCAGGGCAGAGATAACAGTTAATTGAAGACTACTGTTTTCCATTAACTTTAAATGTCATTTTATTAACTTAGTCCGCAAGTTTTTATTGCATAATTTTTCATCTGTGGAAACAAGACCCGAAACCAGTACCTCATTAGATAATTTATTGTACCTGCCTTCGTTTGCCCAGTATATTCTGCAGCATCGTCTCAATGATTTTGTTGCTATGCAGATGCGCTTATCCGAAGAAGCCAATATACCCCTGATGAAATTTTTAGAAAACATGGCTCCTGAGCAAATGTTCGAAATGACAAAAAGGGGTGCAGAGGAATTACTGGCCAATCTTTCACAAAACCGTGCGAAGCAGCACATCGAAACCTCGCTAAAGAAATGGATGGAGAATATGCTGCCCGCTTTAAAAAAAGTGGACATTGCCGCTGAAGATATTACTATGATCATGTACCTGCGGAAAAGAAGTCTGTTGCAATTTTTACCTGAGTATTCCAACAAGTCTGAACAACTGATAAAACTTATACAGGAAATTGATCTCTTTATTTACCATGCTGAAACTACATACGCTACTACTTATATCAATCTTCTTAAAGAACGACTTTTAAATACGGTTTCAAAAGAAGAACAAGTGACTTCTCAGCTCCGTGAAAATGAATATCTGTATAAAAGAGCAGAAGCCATCACTCACCTGGGAAGCTATAAATGGAAACTTAAAACCAACGAGCTAACCTGGTCCGAAGAACTGTACCGCATTTATGAGTTGGATCCCGCAACAGAGAAAATCACCTTTGAATACGCTAGTTCTTTTAATTATCCGGAGGATACTCCGAAAGTGCGGACAGAGTATTCTGCAGCGATCCGGGAAAAACGTACTTACGATTTTCATTACCGCATTACAACTAAAAACAACCATACAAAAATTTTACACGCAAGAGGCGAAATGGTGCAGGATGATACAGGCGAAGTAACCGCGGTTATTGGAACCGTGCAGGATGTTACAGAAAGGCAAAACCTGATAAGCACACTTCGCCGGAACGAAAAACTGTATAAGCAGGCAGAAGAACTGGTGAAGATAGGCAATTGGAGTTGGGATATTAAAAACAACAATATTGAGTGGACCGATCATTCGTACCGGATTTATGGACTGGAGCCCCAATCGGAAAAAATTACAATAGACCGTTTTCTTTCTTTTATTCATCCTGATGACCGCGACCCTGTTGCTAAAAGCTTTGATGAAATCCATTCAAAAGACCGGTTGGATCAAACCTTCCGGATTATTACGGCAAAAGGCGAAACAAAAATTTTACGTTCAATTGCACAGGTGCAAAGAGACGAAAAAGGAAACCCGGTTTTTATAGTTGGAACAAAAAGAGACATCACGGAAAAACAAACTCTCATTGACAAGCTGCAAAAAAGTGAAAAGCTTTACAAACAGGCACAAGCTTTAGCACATGTAGGCAACTGGAGTTGGGATATCAGGAACAACAATATTGAGTGGTCCGATGAATTATACCGGATATATGGCCTGGAACCACAATCCCGAACTTTATCTTACAAAGATTACATTTCTTATATTCATCCTGATGACAGGGAAAAAGTAAGAAGCTTGGTACAGACAGCAATAGAGCGAAACGAATCCTTCCAATTCACACATAAATTAATCCGGGAAAATGATGATGTAAGAATCATGTACTCAACGGGTGAAGTGTTGACAGATGAGACAGGAAATCCTTTCATGATGATTGGAACAGCTCAGGACATTACGGAACACCAGCAATTGGTTGATAAATTACAGGAAAGTGAACGCCATTTCAAGCAAGCACAAAGTCTTGCCCATATCGGCAACTGGAGTATGGACCTTAAAACAAAAAAGTTCACACTATCAGATGAAATGTATAATATTTACGAGGTTACAAAAGATGAGAATGCCACTTTTGATAAATGGCTTGACTATTTATGTGATGACAAAGATGAGGTGACCCGCTATTTTGAAGAATGCCTGCGGGAGAAAAAAACCTATGACCGTATTCATAAAATTTGCCTGAAGAATGGCAAAGTCAAAACCATTCATCGTAAAGCAGAATTTATTTTTGATGAAAAAGGAGAACCCGTTAAATGGGTAGGCACTACGCAGGATATTACCGATGAATACAGGATACAACAGGAATTAAGAGAAAATCAAACCTTCATTCGAAAGATAGCCGATGCAACACCTTCGATTATCTCATCCTACAATATCAATACAGGCAGGTATGTTTTTATTAGCGAAGGTTTGGAAAAACTGCTTGGTTATAACAAAGATGAGGTAACAGAAAAAGGAATAGAATTTTTTTCCGAAATCATCCATCCGGACGATGCACCATTGCTCATGCAGAAAAATAGTGCCGCTATAGAAAGAGCAAATAACGATCAGAATAAAAATGATTTGGTAGAAGAATTCATTTACCGTATGAGGCACAAGAACGGGCACTACCGTTGGTTTCATACATACGGAACTATTTTCGACAGAAATAATGAGGGGAAAGTAGAACACATACTGAACATCTCGCTCGACGTTACAGAACAGGTAGAAGCTACCGAAAAGATCAAAGAGCAGGAACATTTTATTCAACAGATAGCCGATGCCTCTCCAACTATTTTGTATTTATACGATGTAGAAAAGCAAAGTATTGTTTACATCAACCGGGAAATCTTTTTTGTTTTAGGTTACCTGCCCGATGAAGTATTGAACTGGAAGGATAAGGTCACCGAAAAATTGTATCATCCCGATGACTACCGTTTATTGCCAGCACGTAAGGAAAGCAACAAAAATTTTCAGCAGGTAGACTCTATGATGCAGTACGAATGCCGGATGAAAAATAATGAAGACGAATGGCGATGGTTATTGGTTAGAGAGATTGTTTTCAAAACAGATGACCAGGGAAACATCACGCAAATTTTGGGGGCAGCGCTGGACATTAACCGCAGAAAAGAAATGGAACGCACTATTCTTCAAAACACGTTACAATTGGAACAATCGAATGCCAGCCTTGAAGAATTTGCATACGTAGCCAGTCATGATTTGAAAGAACCCTTGCGAAAGATTTCAACCTTCGGTGATCGATTGGTGGCTACTCAATCTGACAATTTAACCCCGGAGGGAAAGATTTATTTGCAGAAGATTGTAGATGCCTCTCAACGCATGCAAACCATGATCAGCGACCTGCTCTCTATTTCCATGATCAGTAATAATACTTCTTTCGAAACCTACAGCCTTCAAAAAATATTGGAAGAAATCTTACAAACACTGGAATATAAAATAGAACAACAAAACACAATCATTAAAGCCGATCCCTTACCGGAAGCCAAGATTATCCCTGCACAATTCCGGCAACTGTTCCAAAACCTGCTTAGCAATTCATTAAAATTTATTCGCCCTGATTTGCAACCCGTTATTACCATATCTCATACTTTAATGAAAGCAGATGATGTTATTCATTACCAGTTGGCGCCGGCAATTCACTACCATAAACTGGAGTTTAGGGATAATGGTATTGGATTTGAAAATGAATTTGCAGGAAAGATCTTCGCCATTTTTCAACGCCTTCATGGCAGAAGCGAATATGAAGGTTCAGGGATTGGCCTTGCGATTTGCAAAAAAATTGTTGAACACCACGGCGGTATCATTTATGCGAATGGTGCCCCTGATGAAGGCGCCAATTGATGCCATTGATTTTGCAAACGTGGAGAAGTATAAGTCGATAT
>JAGIAB010000086.1:4229-10076 GCA_017745135.1 Flavisolibacter sp. | reverse complement strand
GATCGACGCACATTCTTCTTCCTATGCTCCTCCTAGCAGCTATATCATCCTGCAGGATATGGAAGATTTTATCAGAACCCTGGAGTCTGATCAATTACGTCAAAACAGTTGATGGACAGGACCTTCATAAAACCTAATAAATACTGATCAATTATGATACATTTTAGACAATAACTTAGTAAATTTATGGAGCACTTAAGCTCTTTTTTAATCAAAGTGATACAAGCTGAATAATGAGGTTAGCAATTCGGTTAGCTGAAGATTGAAGTTTCTAAAAACCGTGCTGGATAAGCGATACGACGAATTATAACGGACCCGTCCGGTCCGCAAAAGCTTCAGGATTTCCTGAAGCTTTTCTATTTTCATACATGGCCTGGTAGGTTCATATCCTTAGTTGGCTGCGCATTCGGCTTTTCTGCCAGGAACTCTATATTACATGCCTGACCTCAGCCCCACTCCTACCTGATCTTTATCTCAAGCAATTTATTAGGGCATAGCTGAGATATCCGGTATGACGCATGCAGAACTTGCATCAATTATATAACCTTCTTTCCTCCCCAAACAGTTCAAGAAATTGTTGAAAGATTACCTGCTTAATAAAGGGCAACTCCTCTTTTAAAGACAGTTACTGATATAATTTTGCATTGAAATGAACTTGCCATAAGGCTGGATGTCTGTGATCAGCCTTTTCAGTCGTTGCTGCAATTGTTCCCCGGCCAGTCTTTTTGCATATGAAGGAATTTTGTAATCACTCAAACTAACAAACTCCCAGGGATGAAAATACAAACACACGTAACCCTCCTTCTTCAGGGTTCGTTTTACGAGATGTAAATAAAACTGGTAAGGAAAGTTTTTGAATGATAACCAGAATAAAGGAATGCGTACTATTGGTGAAACGGAAACGGGAAACCGAAGCACTTCGTTTTCGTAATAAAACCGCTTTGGCAAACTTAAGTTATTATACCTGCCGGGAACAAAACTTGGATTTATCGATGAATCATAACTGTATCCAGCCTTCTTCACATCATCCATTTCAACCTTTCGCATACGAGGCATACGCAAACCACTCACAGGTTTTGATATTATCTCTTCGAGTTTCCTTTTTGATGAGATGAGATCTTCCGGATGGAAACGGGAATGATAAAAAGTATGTGAAGCTATCTCGTGCTTTGTACTGATGTTTTTTATTGCTTCGGGAAAATGCTGCGCAAAGTTGGCTGTGGTAAAAAATGTTGCTTCTATTTCAAAAGCATCAACAACATTCATCAAAGCCTCTAAACCCTGGTAACCAACTTGTAGCTGCTCCTTTTCGGGAATGAGCTGTCCATATTCAAGAGGCATGTCAAATTCTTCAACATCAAAACTGAGTAGAAGAAATGGCTTCCTGTACATGTTTTAACTCTTTAATTATATAATGTGGTCTTTTTTTGACCTGCATGAATATCTTTCCAATGTATAAACCAATAATTCCAAGAATCGATAATTGCAATCCGCCAAAAAAAGCAATAGTAACAATGATGGAGGCCCAACCATTTACTACGTGTCCTGATAAATAACTGACGAGTGCATAAGGAATATATAGCAGTGCCAGAAAAGAAAATACAAGACCTAAATACGCAGCAATATAAAGAGGTTTCGTACTAAAAGAAGTGATGCCCTGTACAGCAAACCGCATCATTTTTTTAAATGAATATTTAGACTGACCTTTCGTTCTGGGAGCCGCTTTATACGGAACTCCGATTTGACGGAATCCAACCCATTTGACTAAGCCCCTGAAGAAAATTTCATGCTCATCGATTCCCTGTAAAGTATACAGGACTTTTTTGCTAAGGAGTCTGAAATCGGCGGAGCCTTCTTCTATGTCCAGGTCAGCCATTCTGTTCATTAGTTTGTAAAACAAACGCGAAGTTTTTCGCTTGGCATAGCCGGTATTGGTTTCATCATCCTGCCTTAACGTGTACACTACATCATAGCCTTGTTCCCAATACGTGACCAGGTGTGGTATGAGCGCAGGCGGATGTTGTAAATCACCATCCATAGTAATTACACAATCTCCGCGGGCATGATCTAAACCTGCTTTCAATGCATTTTGATGACCAAAGTTTTTGCTCAAAGAGATGTAACGAATTCTTGTATCTGCGGCGGAAGCCATGCGCAATACATCGAGGGTGCCATCGATGCTGCCATCATCTACAATAATAAATGAGTAGGTATAAGGCAGCTCTTCAAAAACTTTCTGCACTTCTGTTATTAAAGAGTGTATGTTTTCTCGCTCATTGTAAACAGGTACTACGATGCTAATATGTTTCATGTATACGCAAATAGTTGTTGTTGAAACTCTGAAAGTATGGAAAGGTGAGCAAGCATTAACAACAATTTGTTCGCTGCATTGCTAAGGTACTCAGATTTACAGCATTTTGACAGGAATTTTGTGTTAGCAATGACTTTTTCCAACGACAGTTGTTTGCTGAAGTTTCTCAATCACAATCGCTAAAAAGCTCCGCATAATAATCACTCACTGAAACGGGGTGAACAGGCAGAAAAAATTGACGGTTTGAATTTAAATAGAAGCTCCTAATTATCTTAGCGTAAAGCATTCCACGTAGTGAAAAAACTTTCGTTAAAAACCAAATACCTGCTTGTTGCTTCTCTTTATTTTATTGTAGCGACTTATTCCTGGGCTTATAAATATTTTACAGACCGCTATCGTAACTATCGAATTTTTGAGAAAGTGTACTGGCACGAAAGAGCACAAGTGAACCTGTATTCTGTTTATCCTTCGGAATACCATGCCATCGACAGCAATCATTTCGGCCCTTTGTTTGGTATTTTAATTGCGCCTTTTGCATTGCTGCCCAATGCTGTGGGCATGCTATTGTTTAATCTTTTGAATGCTTTTTTATTTGTTTGGGCTATTTATTTACTGCCATTAACTGCAAAAAGAAGGTTGGCCATAATGCTGGTTTGCCTTATAGAGTTTGCCAACTCCGTTCACTCCATACAGGTCAATCCTATTATTGCGGTTTTGATCATACTCAGTTTTTTAATGGTGGAAAAAGGGAAAACTGTGTGGGCTAGTTTGTTTATTGTAATGGGAACGCTCATTAAGCTTTATCCTGTTTCAGGCCTTGCGTTCTTTATGTTCTCAAAAAACAAATTAAAGTTTATTGTATCAGCTTTACTATGGACAATTATTCTTTTTTGCTTGCCTATGCTCATTTCAAGTCCGCAGTTCATTTTGCAATCGTATGCCGACTGGTATCATGCCCTGGTTGAAAAAAATGCAAACAACGTTACCCTAACCACCTCGCAGGACTTATGCATCATGGGCATATTCAGGCGCATTACTGCCAATCCTGATTTACCAAACCTGCCATTTTTAGTGTTCGGTGCCGCTGTGTTTTTAATGGGCCTTTTTCGTTTCAGCCAGTATCATTCGCTCAAATTCAGGATGTACATTCTTTCATCAGCCTTGATGACAGTTGTTTTATTCAGCACCAGCTCCGAACCACCTACCTATATTATTGCTGTTACGGGTGCAACCATATGGCTGTTTTTGCAAGAGAAACCATTTTCGTCCGTCAACCTCGTTTTACTGGTGTCGCTGATTTTAATTACCGGCCTGGGGATGACGGACGCCGTTCCTAAACTGATAAGAAAATCGGTAGTAGAACCCTTACAATTGAAAGTGTGGCCTCCGGCTATTATTTGGTTGATAATGTCGTATGAACTGATCTTTAAAAAATTTAAAGACGCGGATTTTATGACATCTGAACGGTTGCTGTAAATTATCATCTTATAACTTGTAACGATAAGAAGGAATATGAAAATTGTTAGAATTCATTTGCACCTGGATGTACTCTTGACCTATGCTCATTTTGATCATAAAAGACAATCCGGCTTTAAATAAAAATATCATTGAGACACTGACTGCTAAAAAATTGCATACAGCATGGAATCTTTGATGGCCTGTTACGTCCCGGATAAGTTCCATCGGCTCAACTGTTCGCAGCCTGTACCACTGCAGGATTATTGTAGTTACTCAACAAGTAAGAAGCACGTTTAATCCATTTCTTGTCCCACTTTTCTATACGACCAAAAAAAGAATAGTGGAAACACCAGCAAAGTCATTATTGTTGCCGTACTTAATCCGCCAATGACAACAATTGCTAATGGCCTTGATGTTTCTGAACCAATGCCGTGCGATAATGCGGCTGGTAACAACCCGATTGCAGCCATCAATGCAGTCATCACAACCGGCCGAACCCTGGAGCGAACACCCTGCGTAATACCGCCTTCAAGGGAATGATGGCTAAACTCTTGTTTTTTAATTTTCTGCAAATTCTTTTTGAAAACAGAAATTAAAATGACCCCATTTTGAATACAAATTCCAAACAAGGCAATAAATCCTATACCGGCAGATATACTAAAGTTTGTTCCGGAAATTAATAATGCAGCAATACCTCCAATAATGGCAAAAGGCACATTCAACAACACCATGCCCGCATCTTTCACATTCCCGAACATAATGAAGAGAATAAAAAAGATTAACAACAAACTAATTGGAACTACCTGGCTTAAACGCTTGGTAGCCCGTTGCTGATTTTCAAAATCCCCGGCCCAAACCATTTCACTTCCTTTATTCAAGTGCAGAACGGCATTCACTTTTTGCTGCGCCTCTCTAACAGTGCTTCCCATATCGCGTCCACGAACAGAAAATTTTACAGCACTGTACCTCCTGTTCTCATCACGGAAGATGATACTTGGCCCTGTCAATCTCTGAATCGTTGCAATGTTTTTTATCGGCACCTGCGAACCTCTTGATGTAGGCACCATTAAGTTTCCAATGGCTTCCGCATTATTGCGATAAGCTTCCTCATAACGCAAACGCAATTGAAACTTTCTCTCTCCTTCGTAAATCTGAGAAATGGCCTTGCCACCAATGGCCATTTCGATAATGGCATTGGCATCGGCAGTAGAAACACCGTAGGAAGCCATCTTCTGCTGGTCAAGATCAATTCTTAATTCAGGCTGACCAAGGTTTCTAACCACACCCAAATCTTCAACTCCTCTTATTTGTTTCATCACTGCATACACCTCATCTGCTTTGCCCTCTGTGTAACTCAGCGTATCGCCATATATCTTCACCACTAATGAACCTTTTACCCCCGACACTGCTTCTTCAACGTTGTCCATAATAGGTTGAGAAAAGTTGAGATCAATACCAGGAAACACAGCGAGTTCGTCCTGCATTTCATTAATCAACTTTCCTTTTGTGATATTGCTCTTCCATTCTTTTTTTGGATAGATATCAACATGGAATTCGATGTTATAAAAACCCGTTGCATCTGTTCCATCATTGGGTCTTCCTGTTTGCGACATCACTTGCTTTACCTCGGGAAATTGAAGGATGATTCTTCTCATCCTGTTTGCAATATCTTTTGAATCGTCGAGGGAAATACTTAACGGGCAAGTGGCCCTGATGTAAATGGCTCCTTCATCCAACTCAGGCAAAAATTCCGTTCCCAAAAATTTAAAAAGAAACAATCCAACAGCTACCGCAGATGTAGCAATGATCAACGTAATTCTTTTGTGATGATACGTCCATGAAAACATTCTCATGACACCATTGGTAATAATTTCAACAAAACGATTATGTTTCTCTCTTACATTTCTGCGAAGCAATAAGTTGCTTAGCAGCGGAACTAAAGTCAATGTTAAAATCAATGCTCCCAGTAATGCAAAACCTAATGTCCATGCAAGTGGTGAAAACATCTTACCCTCCACCTTCTCAAAAGAAAAAATAGGCAGCAGGGCAGCAATGCAAAAGGCGCAATTAAAATACCA
>JAGIAB010000086.1:0-4220 GCA_017745135.1 Flavisolibacter sp. | reverse complement strand
AATTTGGAAAAGAAAATTGCTTTGCCCAATTCTCCCCCTGTATTTTTAATAATACCAAGTTTTGAAAGCCTGTTAAATCGTGCCATTCCCACCTGGTGTGCTCTATGATCAAGAGCAACAAAAACTCCCTCAACCATCACCACCGCACCGTCAATGATAATACCAAAGTCAATAGCACCCATTGAAAGAAGATTGGCGCTCATTCCACGAAGTGTCAAACAAATGAATGCAAACAACAAAGCCAATGGAATAACAATAGCGACTGTAACAGTGGTTCGCCAGTCAGCCATAAATAAAAACACAATAACCGTAACGAAAATGATGCCTTCAGCCATGTTGTGCAGCACGGTATGTGTGGCAAAATCGATTAAGTCATTCCGGTTGTAAAACGTGTCAACTTTTACATCGTTTGGTAATATTTTTTCGTTGAGATAATCAATCTTCGCCTGCACACTTCTAATGACCTCACTTGGGTTCTCGCCTTTGCGCATGACAACAATGCCTTCGACAACATCATCATTTTTATCTCTGCCCACCTGTCCCAACCTTGGCAGGCTTGAAACATCAACTTCCGCGACATCCTTTACCAAAATTGGTGTTCCGTTAATGTTTGTAACAATGATGTTGCGTATTTCAGCTACATTGTTCAGCAAACCAATTCCTCTTACAACATACGCCTGCGAGTTGTCAACAATTACATCGCCACCAACATTTATATTGCTTTTTGAAGCTGCGGTATAAACGTCCAACGGGGTGATTCCGTACGATGCTAATTTCTGCGGATTCACTTTAATTTCATAAGTCTTCACCTCTCCGCCGAAGCTTACTATATCGCCAACGCCGGCAACGCCAAGTAGTTGTCTTTCTATTACCCAATCCTGCAGCATTTTTAATTCTTTAACTGTTTTAATTGAACTCTTTAAAGTGTACCTGAAAATTTCGCCGGTTGGCCCTGTTGGTGGTTGTACGTTGGGATTAACATTTTCAGGAAGATCAACATTACGAAGCATGTTATTGACCTGCTGTCTTGCAAAGGGATCATCAACGCCATCTTCGAAAATTATTTTTACTACGGAAAGGCCAAACACAGTAGTTGAACGAACAGAAGTCTTGCGTTGAATAGGATTCATCGCTACTTCAACGGGTATCGTCACAAATTTTTCAACTTCCTCTGCACTGCGTCCCGGCCATTGTATAATGATCGTGATCTCTGTATTGGTGACATCAGGAAAGGCTTCGATGGGAATGTTCTCAAACGCAATGATCCCCCAAATGATCAAAACAAAAGTGGCAAAAAATATGAACAACCTGTTCTTTAATGAAAAGGCGATAACTTTTTTTATAAACTTAGACATAACACTATTTTGTGGTTAATGCCTGGTATAGAAATACCTGAAAACTTGTAACAACCGTATCTCCAACAGAAAGCCCGGTGATGTATGCCTTATCTTCCAACCGCTTCACCAGGTTAATCGCCTTCACCTTCAGTTTGGCCCCGTTTTTCTGAATCACAAAATTTCTGCTGTCGTCCATTACAATGGCATGAGAGGGGATGGAAAGTGTTTTTCCGGCTGATTTCGCACTTACTTTAACAGTTGCAAACATTTCCGGCTTCAATTCACCGCTTGTATTATCCATGCTTATACGGACCTGCATGGTTCGTGTAGCCGGATCGAGCACATTGTAAATTTTGTCGACCCTGCCGATGTAATTTTTATCAGGAATAGCAAGAGTGTTTATAATTACTGAGTCACCAAGGTGAATATGCGACATGTCTGCTTCATAAACGTTCGCCATGACCCATACTTTAGAAAGATCAGCAACAGCAAAAAGATCAGCATTGTTATCTGAACGCACTGCCGAATTGTTGGTGATGTTTTTTTCTATTACATACCCACTAATTGGTGCAGTAACCATGTAAGTAGCATTTCTTCCACCAGCAATAGATGCTACTTGCTTTGCTTTACTCAATTGAGCCAGGGCGTTGTTATAAGAAATCTTCGCATTCATATAATCCTGCTCTGTGGCAAGCTTTCCTTCATATAAATCTTTTGTTGTTTCCAGGCTTTTTTTAGTCATTGCAACATTCGATTCAGCAAGCGAAAGATCATTGGAAGAACCCGCCACTTCCGTACTTTTCAAAACGGCTAATGCTTGTCCTTTGTGAACAAAATCACCCAACTCCACATTTACAGATTGAAGCTTACCGCTTACAAGGGCATAAACTTTTACCAGCCTCGATTCATCCGGCTGAATCTTTCCGTTGAGCTTAATTACATTATCCTCATCCTCCGGTACCACGCAGGCAGTTTGCAAAGTCCGTATGAGACTATCTGAAATCACATTCGTGTTCTTTACCGCATCATCTGAGTGATGTTTGCAGGAAACAAAAAGCAAAGCAGTAACAATTATTAAAATGAGAGATGCCTTCATGGCTTAGTAGTTTATGATAGTTTTGCCGATGGCGAAATTCAAATTCTCAATTGCCTGCATTCTTGCATTTTGCAATTGATTCAACTGGAGAATATTTTGTTTATACGTATCATAGAAGTCGGTAAACTCCAGCAGGCTAATATTTCTTTTTTCAAAATTTTTGGTAACGCTTATCAGCAATTCTTCAAACTGGTTCCTGAAATTGGGATCCACAGACTGCAATATGTTATCGGTATTTAGCGCATTTACATATGCATGTTGAACATCATTTTGCACAGCCTCTGTTTGTTTTTCAAGAAGCAACTTGCTTTGATCGATTGAAAGCTTTGCTGCTTTGATGTTGCCCTGGTTTCGATTGAAAAAAGGGAGGTCAATAGCCAGTGTAAAAAATGAGGCATCATTTACAAAGCTGCCCCGTTTATCAAATTGGCCACCAACGGTTAAATCAGGAGTTGCCAGTGCTTTTTGCAAACTATAGTTCTGTTGATCCAGCAAAATGGTATTCTGTGCCAGTTTCAAATCATAACGGTTTGCATAAGCAGAATCAATAAGAGATGGCAAGCTCAATTGTTTGACAGGTGGCAAAGAAGCGACATCAATATTTGAAAGAGGAACAACAATCCTTTGATTGGAATGAAGCAGCAACTGCATCTCCGCATTTACATCATTGAACTGATTTTGTAAAGAAGCTTGTTCTGCTTTTAAACTATAAAGAAGAGATTTGATGCGAACGGCATCTTTCAATGTAACCACCCCCTTTGCCAGCAATTGCTCGAAGGACCGGTTCAACTGTTCCAGCGAAGTGACTTGTGTTTTATAGGCATTAATGGAGTTAAGAAGGAAAAAAGCCTGGTAAAAATCACTTCTCAAAGTAAAGCGCAATGTGCGTAACAAATCGAAGAAGCGATTTTCTGCAAGCGTTGCATTTGTTTCTGCTACTTTAATTTGTTTGTTTCGTTTCCCGGCAAGCAAAATGAGTTGTTGTGCACCTATAATATATTCACCCGTTTTGTTTGTTACATCAAACACCTTCTTTAGTTCAGGATTGTAAATATTTCCTGTAAACTGAAAGTTAGGATTGTTATATAACCTCGCTTGTATAACCTGCGCCCTTGCTATACTAATATTGTATTTCTCGGACAGCAATGAGAGGTTCTGCCGAACAAAAAGATTTTCAGCTTCAGGCAAAGTCAACTTCAAACTATCCTGTGCGTTTATGCTGATAGTTGCGAAGAATGAGGCTGCCAAAAAGCACAAGTGCCTTTTGAGCATAGATATCATTTTTGAAAAAGATTGATGCCGTTACATACTTGTTCAGGCGCATTCAAAAGGGATACTATATTTCAGGAGGGGGTGACTGGACTTCAAAAAACACAGATGGAATTTTTCTTTCTATAGGAGAAGGGTACTTTGTTTCACTATCAGGCGTGAAGTTTGATTGAATCGATTCAATTATCTGTTGTTGAAAATTATAAGCATCAACACTTGGCACATGGAAGTACCTGGCGCTGTCATCATCTTCGTCAGTAGGAGAAGAATGCTTGTGACCTAAAATAACCTGGTCAATATAACCGGCAAGGCTATTAATGTCATCTATTATTTTTCCATTGGCATCATACTGGTCCACTTCATCCAATTGAGGTATGAACATAAAGAAGTTCACATGATACAATAAGATCAAAATGGCCAGCGCTTTCTTCATCAGTTGCGAAGTTATATTGTATAAAACATCATCTATGATTTTCGAAACCCATTCACATAAATTTTACCAGGCACAACAATATACG
>JAGIAB010000085.1 GCA_017745135.1 Flavisolibacter sp. | reverse complement strand
GCTTCGCGGTCCTGCAATCTTGTTTCTTCTATATTCATAAACGATGGTTATGTAACAATCTTATCACTTTCCTGGTGCAATCCGTAAAATACCATGGCGCCAAAAACCGGTACCGCTACAACAACAATCAGCCAAAATCTTTTTTGATAAGGCCTCATATCGTGGCGGCTGATCACATCAACAATAGCCCAGATCCAATGTATGCCAGCCAATAAAGTACCTGCGATCAAAATATAATCTCCGGCCTGGTACCCATTTGCCCTGGTGCCGATTCCTAAGAACAATACAATTGCACTGATAATGGCAAGAATGAAATTGGGATGTCTTAGATTTTTCATACACACAGTTTTAATTAACCCCTACGACATTTCACTTTAGGAGGTTAAAATTCCATGCCATTTGAAACCATTTTTAAGAAGAAAAAAAGAAATTTTCTTTACTGATAACCCCGCTTGAAATGGCTATTACGTGTCCAGGTAGGAGGCCGGAATTTCCTTCGTTTCTCTTTTGATAATAAATACAGCCGTTTGTTTAGGTCGTATTCCTTCTCCTGAGTGCAGGGCATAGATCTTTGTGAACTCAGCACCAAAATAAAGTATTACTGAAGAGTAATACACCCAGGCGAGAATGATGATCACTGAAGCTGCCGCTCCATACGTTACTCCAAGGTTTGATTTTCCGAGATAGTAGCCAATCAGAAATTTTCCGAGTAAAAATAGCATAGCGGTAAATATGGAACCGATCCAGGCATCTTTCCAGGAAATGACGGCATCGGGCAAAACCTTATAAATCACAGCAAATAAACAGGTGATCACCGTAAGTATAATCAGGGAATTGGTAAGATTAAAAAGGCCAACCGGGAAGTGCGGAAATTTTTTGGTAAGCGTTTGACTTAGTAAAGTAAGCAGGGCATTAATGATCAGCGAAACAAGTAATACAAAACCCAGCCCTACAACCAGTGAAAAAGAAAGTAAGCGATTACGCAAATAAACCAGCCAGCTTTTTTTGGGCTTGGCTCTTACCGACCAAATGAAATTGATCGACCCCTGTATCTCCGTAAACACTCCGGTTGCACCAATAAACAACACAATAAATCCTATAACAGCTCCAAGCGTTGATGCATGTGTTTGCTGTGCGTTAATCAGAATGTTTTGTATCTGCAGAGCAGGGCCGGCTCCGATTAAGCCACTTAATTGCTCGTATATTTTTCCTTCCACTACATCCCTTCCATATACAATGGCAGACAATGATATAACAATAATAAGTAAGGGGCCCAGGGCAAATACCGTATAATAGCTTAATGATGCACTTAATTTAAATGCGTCATCATTCAAAAATGCAATGGTGGTGTTTTTAAGTAAGGTAAAAACCGTTCGAATCCGTTTCATGCCTGGCTTTATTCTCTACCATAATAAAATGTGCCACCATTCTATCGTAAAAAATATAATGAAGCGAAGTCGTGGAAAATCGTACACAGAAAATAGCTGTCAATAGTGCTGTCATGTGAGAACAGGGTTACAGTTTGAACGGCGCCTTCACTGGCAACATTTTTTTATCGGGTGTATACCAAAGAAGTAGTTTCTATGAGGAGTATCCTTTATACCATAGCAATAATTTGCATTGTAGGGTGGTTGCTTGGAGTGTTTGTGTGGAGCGCAACCGGGTTAATTCACGTTCTCATTATTTTGGCTATTATTTCATTATTGCTAGGCATCATTCGCAGAGCATAGGGTTTTCTCTTTTAGTCTTTCTCATATACACGGTCCATTCTATCAGCAAGGCTACAGTTCTCCACTGTAGCCGTTTTTATCCCCCTGTCCCCCTGAAGAGCATCCCGATAGCTATCGGGATAGGTTGTAGAGGTTTTTGTTATTCGATGATTCTTTAAAGAAAAGAGTTCAGAAGTCAGAGGTAGGAAATCAGAGGATACTACTTGATTTGAAGTGAGTTCTTTTAATAAGAAGAATGATTATGTGGTCATCTACATTACTACCATCAACATCTGTTGTGTCACTCACTTCTGCGTTCAGTAATTCTATGCAGCATATTACAAGTGTCATTATAGAATTGAATATCCATAAACGTTGTAGCTCTCTTATAGCTCCGTAGGAACTTAACCTTGGTACACAATAATCTCATTCAACCACGGCTCCGCAGGAGCGAAACCCTGGTAGAAAAAGAAGCCACCAATGAAATAAGGCTCCGTAGGAGCCGAACATTACGACCGACGAATAAATAAATCATTGATAATAGTAAGAATCGTTGTATAAGCAAGGGCTGTGCATGGCTTCCCTCTCCATCTTCGATGGAGAGGGAGTTAGAGGGTGAGGTGGAAACTTAAACTGTTAGAGAGCTTGTATTTAGTATAACGCTTGCATAAAGCCGAATAGAATTACTGAACGCAGAAGTGAGTGACACAACAGATGTTGATGGTAGTAATGAGGATGGCTACACTATCATCACTCTTCTTTTAAAGAACTCATTGAAATAAAGCAACACCTCTGATCTCTAACTTCTGACCTCTGATCTCACGCCTCCTCAATCCCTTCAGGGGGACAGGGGAATCAATTCGCTGATAGTTTCAGAACATTCTCTGCATGCCTTGGCGCATTGCTTAAAAACCTGGCTATTCAGTTCGTCGCATAGGTCTGCGCATTCTTCGCAAATACCAATGCATAACACGGCGTACCTGCCGGCGTTTATCGAGTGACTTTTTAAAGCATGAAATGTGCTCATACAAATAAGGGCACACTCGTCCACTACTTTGGTTATTTGTTTTGATATACGCTTTTGCGCCTGTGCCATGTTTGTCAGCAGGTCTTCACAATTGATCCATGCGTCAAAACATGCTTTGGTGTGATGGCTTGTAACGATCATAGGCTAGTTTTTTAAACCTCTTTTTTGAATATTTTCTACATCCTTCATGAATTGGCTGATCTTAGGATCATTGTAAACGCCATAGGCATCGATCAATGTTCCCTTCGTGCCATCTTCCGTTTCTATTATGTAAAGGATGGCATTGTCATCAGGATCGGATTCCCCTTCGAATCGAAAGAAATTCACCACCTGAATTTGTTCGGGCTTGTAGTTATTGTGTTTATGAAGAGATTCTAATCCTTGTTCCGTTATTTGAAAATCTTCAGTATAGCCCTCCTTTACCATCTTGTTTAGACAGGTTGCCAAACTCTTCATGTATGGCATGCTGTTATTTTCATTCAACCTCATAGTTCTATACTTTATTATTTACTATAAAATTGTTTGCCAAAAAATCAGCCCTTTAAACAACCTGTTTTCATTATGGCTGAGTAGTTTCTTCTACAAAAAAGTCCCGTTCTCGCGGGACTTTTTCTCTATCGTCGCTGCATTGGTTTCCTATTATTGATTGCAAGTTTCAGAATGACTCCTTTAACGTGCAGCCAGTGACCTGGAACATACTACTTATTCGCTGCATGCATATCACGCAAACGCTTTACTTCGTCATGACCGGCTTTCAACGAAGCTTTCTGACGAACGATCAAATCACGAAGTGAAGGTTCGAGATCCACATCTGCATTTAATGCAGTGTCATAAGCTTTTTGTGCTGCATCTTCACCAAACTCACAATTGTCCAATACTGTTTTGCGGTCGTGCCCTGTAACCGTGGCTTTAAGGTCCATCCACACACGATACACTTTTCCGGAGTTAGTAGTACCGTCGGCAGGATTACCTCCAAGGCGACTAACTTCAGTAGTTAGTTCCTGTCCATATTGCCTGCTTTCAGTGATGTAACGCTGAAATAAAGCCTTTAAATCAGCATCTTCATTTTTTAGCTCATCGGTGGCTTTTTCATAACCTACAACGCGGTCATGATTGATGCGGATAAGATCGTTAAGTACACCTATAACTTTTTCGTTGTCCATAATCCCTTGTTTTTATAACTCTATCTAAAAAATCATACCTGTACCAACGTGTATAAGCGAGGTGAATAATTACAGGATTTTTTTCGGTACGGGTATGAAAATTTCTATGTTAGAAAAAGTAGTTTTTGCTACTAACCCAAAATCAAAAATTATGGCTAAGTATTCAAAACGTGCAGGCGAAAAAGTTGAAAAAGCCATGCACGAAAAAAAACGTGGCCAGTTAAAAAGTGGCCGGAGTGGTAAAAAAGTAACCTCGCGTAAACAGGCAATTGCAATTGGCTTATCAGAAGCCAGGAAAGAAGGAGCAAAAGTGCCGAAGAAAGGCGGCGCAAAAAAAGCGGGAGTCAAAAAAAGCGCAGTAAAGAAAGGAGTTAAGAAAGGAACAAAAAAGACTGGAACAAGAAAAGCCGGAGCAAAAAAAACATCAGCAAGTAAAAGAGGTGGTGCTAAAAAAGGAGCGAAGAAGGGAGGTAGGAAAACTTCGAGATCGAGAAGCCGCTCGTAAACACGTGAAACGTGAATCGTCAATCGTGAATTTGAGGGTTCTTTGATCTGGCAAGTCTTACATGGTCGATTATTTATTATTGATTACTGATTATTTGATGTAGCCTGGCAATTTCAAAAGCCAGCCAATCATCAATAAAATCAATCAATAATATTTTTCTCCAATTAACGTTTCACGATTGACAATTCACAATTCACCATCACACCAACTGCTTTAAAATTTTCATCAGTACTCGTTCTTCAGAGGTCAATCCTGCAAGGTCGTCGGGTTGTTCAATCTTATCTAATTCGCTTAAATATTTTAGAAGATTTTTTTCTTCGTACAATTTGATGATGCCGGGATGTACATAATATTTTTTGCACACTGCCCTTGTGTTGCCCAATTGTTTGCTCACTTCATCCAGTGCCGCAACAATTTTCTTTTTACTATCGGTTTCTGATTCAGCTTCACCGATGGATTTGAATGCACGGATGATGTTTAATGTTCCTGCCCAGGTTCTGAAATCTTTGGCGGTAAAATCGCCACCTGATGCATCTTTAATGTAGCGGTTCACCATTCCCGAATCAACCGGCTTCCGGTTGCCTTCTGCATCGTAGTATTGAAATAATTCTTTGCCGGGAATATCCCTGCAGTGTTTTACCATTCTTGCCAGGCGTTTGTTTTTTAGTGTGATCTTTTGATCGACCCCTTTTTTGCCTTTGAAAGAAAATAAAATTTTGTCTCCTTCAATTTTTACATGGTTGTCTTTGAGCGTTGTTAAGCCATAGGAGCCATACATTTTTTCATAGTCCTCATTGCCGATGCGGATGTAAGTCCTTTCCATTAAACTCACTACTGTTGCCACCACCTTTTCCTCGGTCAGTTCTTTTTTTGCAAGGTCTTCTTCCAACTTTAACCGTACAGAAGGCAGCACTTTTCCAAACTCGTACAGGCGATGAAATTTTGTTTCATTGCGCAAGGTGTTCCACATGGCATGATAGCGATACTGTTTGCGTCCGCGAAGATCAAAACCTGTTGCCTGTATATGCCCGTTTTCACTTGCACAAATCCATACGTTGGTCCAGGCCGGTGGTATAGCCAATTTACGAATGCGTTCAATTTCTGCTTTTTCTTTTAGTGGTTTGTTATCATACGCGTAGACAAAGCCTTTTCCTTTTTTCAGACGATTGATTCCCGGCTCTTTGTCATTGACATAAATAAGGTCAGCAACTTTTGCAGCTCTGCCATAATCTTTGTCGATCTTTAAAAATTCTTTGTGCGAGAGTTCAATCACCTTTTCCATACTACATTATTGTTTTTTTTCTGCACCATTATTATTCATCAACGGCATTGGTTTGTGTCTTATAGAAAGTTTGTGGTTATGCCGACCTGTTGCCTCATCCACTGAGTGAGAGCTGAAAAGGTCTTTTTCCTGTT
This sequence comes from Flavisolibacter sp., assembly GCA_017745135.1. Lineage (GTDB taxonomy): Bacteria > Bacteroidota > Bacteroidia > Chitinophagales > Chitinophagaceae > Flavisolibacter. Next base: position 4,379 of record JAGIAB010000085.1, on the reverse strand, counting down.
CGGCCAGTTCGGAAAGACGGACGTAGAATTTTTTCAGTACTTCCAGTTCTTCCTGAGTTAAATCTTCCACATCAATGAGGCGATTACTGGCTCTTTCCTCGCAGGCAATAAGTTCATTCAACTTTAATTGAATGGCCAGGGAATCTTTATTCTGCGATTGTTGAATGATAAATACCATTAAAAAAGTGATGATGGTGGTTCCTGTATTGATCACTAATTGCCACGTATCTGAATAATGGAAGATTGGTCCTGTAACTGCCCATACAAGGATAACCGCCACGGCCATTAAAAATGCAGTAGAAGAACCGGCTGCTTTAGTAATGGAAGTTGCAGTCCGCTCGAACCATGCTTTAAAACCCTTTCTTGATTTTGAAGAAGGGGCTTCTTCGATTTCTGCATTGATATTTTTTTCAAGTGTGCTATTCTTGCTCATGTTCATTGTTTTGTTGAAAACTTTTTGTTTCCACCTATACTAAAGAAAAAGCCAGACCAAAAAAGGTCTGGCTGTTCGCCGTTGTTTCAGTAAAACTGTTTAAACGGTACGCAGGCTTTTATTCTTCAGATTCATTCTCTGCCGTGATGTTAATGCCGCTTACTGCCAGTTCTGTCAGCAACTGGTCGGCTTGTTTTTCTTCGTCGAGTGTTTGTTGAAGCAAGTTCGCAATTTCATTTTCACCCATTGTTTTTGCTAATTGAACAAGGCTCCCGTAAGCTGCAATTTCGTAGTGTTCTACTTTTTGTCCGGAGATGATCAAGCCTGCATCAATCACAGCAGAACCTTTTGGTAATTCTTCTATTACATTTTGGGCTTCTTTTACCAGGCCATCCATTGCTTCACATTTCTTTGCCCTTGGTGTCATGTCCAGCAATTCAAAAACTCTTTCTACTCTTTCAATTTGTCTTTCGGTTACTGCTAAATGATCTTCGAAAGCTTCTGCCAGTTCTTCTGAAGTAGCAGCTTTTTTCATTTTAGGTAATGCCTTGGTCAGGTGTTTTTCTGCCCAATAAATATCCCTTAATTCTTCAATAAACAATTCTTTCAACATCGTCTCTTCGCTTTGCATATTGGCAGAGCCGGAGTTCTTTTTGGTTTTGGACGTACTTGAATTCCTTGGCATAATAAAACGTTTTTAATTATTAACAATAGATGAATACTATAAAAAAAATGGTGCCAATCAAAGCTGTGCTATCGTTGGTTAATTAAGCGGTCTGTAGAGTTTTTTACACAGAGTTTTACAGATGAGTTTTTCATTCTTGTATATTTTTTGTGGTATTTAATTTGGAAGAAGTATAGGTGAGTCTCTTTGATTACTCACCAAAAACAATTGTATGGCTACAATGGCAACGAATCAGCAATTAAGTTTTCTGCAGGAGAAGATCCGCGAAATCGGCAGTGCTTTATTTTTTAATCTTAGTGAATCCGTATTGAAGCTTCCTACTTCCATTGTTTCTACTTTAAAAGTAGATGACTATGGTTTTGTTTGGTTTTTTGTTCAAAGGCCGCAACAACAACTAAAGGAATTTGAAATGGAATTTCCCGTGCGCCTTGATTTTTTCAGAAAAGGTTCCGGGTGCTTTTTGCAGGTAAATGGAAAGGGATGGGTAGTTACCGATCCTGAAGAATTGAATGGCTTTGTTACCCTTCCTGCAGATGCAAAAAAATTAGCCATGAATGAAATGATACTCGTAAAAGTAAAGGTCATGAGAGCGGAGTATCATGAAACCCGTACTTCCAATGCTCAATCATGGTGGCAAAGTGCAGTAAATACGGTTACCGCCTGGTTCAGGCATTCCAATAACCTGCGTCCCGACGTTTATTATCCAGCTTCTTAAAAACTTTAGTTATGAGAGCGATTTGGTCTGGTGCGATTAGTTTTGGTTTAGTAAATATCCCCGTTAAGCTAAATAGCGCTATTGAATCAAGCGAGGGATTAGACTTTGACATGCTTTCCAAAAAAGACATGGGGCCTATCCGTTATGCAAGGATCGATACTAAAACAGGTAAAGAAGTGGCCTGGAAAGATATTGTGAAAGGATATGAATATGCCAAAGGAAAGTACGTGGTTGTAACCGATGAAGATTTTAAAAAGGCCAGTCCTGAAAAATCAAGGTCGGTTGATATTATTCAGTTTGTAAAAGAAGAAGAAATCGATCCTATTTACTACGAGAAGCCATACTATTTAGTTCCCGATAAAGGTGCTCACAAGTCTTACCATCTTTTAATTAAAGCGCTGGAAGAAACGGAAACAGTTGGATTGGCAGAATTCATGCTACGCAACCGTATGCATATTTGTGCACTGAAGGCAAAAGATGGAGTTTTGCTATTGCACCAGTTACGCTACCAGGAAGAAATTCGTGAAGCGCCTGAAGTAGAAAAACACGGCGAAAAAATTTCAGCTAAAGAAGTTGATCTCGCCAAAAAACTAATTACCCAACTCACCGAAAAATTTGATCCTGCGGCATTCAAAGACACTTATGTTTCCGAACTGAAAAAAGTAATTAAAGCCAAAGCTGCAGGAAAAGATATCCATATTGCCGAGCCGAAGAAGGCTACAGCTACTGTAAAAGACCTGATGGAAGTTTTAAAGCAAAGCCTGGAATCAACACCTCCAAAGAAGAAAAAAGCAGCATAAAAAATGCAGGTTACAAATTACAAGTTACAGCCAGACCTTTCTGTGTAAATACCTGTAACCTGCAGCTTGTAACCTGGAATTTCATACAATTTCATCATCCTCTTCTTCGTCCTCATCAATATCAAAATCTTCTTCAGTTAATTCTTCGTCATCATAATCTTCATCTCCCTCTTCAATGTTATGAGAAATTTCACGGGTGTCCAGATTATCTTCATCATTAACCCGTTCGTAATCTGAAGAAAGTACTGTGCGGTCTCTTTCTTCCAGATTTTGATCGCTGCCGTCTTTTCTAATGGGTGTCATATTTGTTGGTTTTTAGAATGAATAGTAGATCAATGCAGTAATTTTTATGCCATGGATGGCAGGCAAATGGGAAACGGCAATAAGGAGTCATTGTGTTATAAAGAGTCTTAAGTGAGCAGGCATAAGTAAGGCAATTGCATTCAGCAAACTTTTAGTACAGAATATTAAATTTCTTTTTGCACTGGCTACCAAAGTGATCTCCACAACTAAGTACTTCTCAATTGCCGTTTCCCGTTTCATGTTTGCCGTTTGACTCTCCTTACTGGCATAAGTTTTTCTCCTCTGTTTATATGAGCTTAACTCTTTACAAAAAGAAGCGGCACTTTAATGAAACCCCTGAGCCGGAAGGAAAGGAGAAATCATCGAAAGGAATTTTGCGCTTTGTTATTCAAAAGCATGATGCCTCGCATGTGCATTATGATTTCCGCTTAGAAATGGAAGGCGTATTGAAGAGCTGGGCCGTACCCAAGGGGCCCTCGTTGAATCCTTCGGACAAGCGGTTAGCCATGATGGTAGAAGACCACCCTTATGACTATAGAAATTTTGAAGGCGTGATACCGGCAGGCAATTATGGTGGAGGCACCGTGATTGTTTGGGATGAAGGAACTTATGAGCCAATGGATGCAGAAGGACTAAGCCGGAAAGAACAGGAAAAACTTTTATTGAAGCAATTGTATTCAGGTAATCTCAAAATCCGTATGCACGGAAAAAAGATAAAAGGTGATTACGCGTTGTTCCAAATGAAAGGAAGAGGAGAAAGATCATGGATACTAACAAAAAAGAATGATGAATTTGCTTCAGAAAAAGATATCACTGAAAACGAAAAATCTGTAAAGTCAGGTAAAACACTGGTTGAAGTGGCGGAAGAAAACGGAACGACGGTTAATCATCCTGAGGCGCATGGTACAAGTAAGGTGAAGGGTGGAAGGCGGAAGGTAGAAGGCAATAAACAGATTCAATTGTTGAATGATGCAGAAAGAACAATAAAAAAGAAATCTGCTGCAAAAACATCCGGGAAATCCTCTTCTTCAAAATCCTCAAAATCTGCGGTTAAAAAAAAAGCTCAATCCGTAAAAGAACTTCTCGGTGATTCATTTGCATTGGCAAACAAATCAGCAATGCCAAAGGATGTTGTTCCAATGCTGGCAACCCTGGTTAATGAACCGTTTGATAGCGAAAACTGGATCTTCGAAATTAAATGGGATGGTTATCGGGCAGTAGCGTATTGTGATGGAAAGAATGTTGAATTGATTTCAAGAAACCTTACACCATTTACAGAAAAATATTACCCGGTTACGGATGCTTTCAAACAACTCCAATTAAAAGCCGTCTTCGATGGAGAGATTGTGGCTGTTGATGAAAAAGGCCTTGCTGTTTTTCAATCACTGCAAAACTGGCAAAACACACCCGTGCATTTACAATATTTCATTTTTGATATTCTTT
>JAGIAB010000084.1:4471-14613 GCA_017745135.1 Flavisolibacter sp. | reverse complement strand
AAACTGACATCTGCTATCTGTAATCTGCGACTACAGATCATAACCAACTCATTCACTTATGTACAAGTGCTATCGCGGCCGATGCCACACCAAAAAGCAACGTAATACTTGCAAGCCAAAAATCGCAACGGAAGAAAGAGCGAAAAGAAAAAGACTAAAGGAACTTACAAGCATCTTTCCGAATCTTCAATATAGCTTCTGCTTGCCTGCTGTGAAAATCCAAACTCATAACTCCAAACCCCAAACTCATTTATGAAATGTAGCGTAGCGAAATTCCACGATTCCATTATTAACAATAAAAAAATATTATCGTGAACTATGTAAGGCACCTCAATGCCTTCTTTTCTTTTGTTCGTAGTGATAAAAGGCTCACAAGTTCCAATGTGAGCCTTTACTTCGCTCTGTTCTACTATTGGAACTTCAATCGCTTCAGCAATCCTTTCACCATCTATCGTGAAAACATCTTAGAGTTGTGCAAGCTTTCAAAAAACACATATCACAAAAGTCTTAAGCAGTTACACGAAGCCAAATACATCTATTATCACAAATCAGCCTCCCGGTTTCAGGAAGTCCGTATCAGCATAGTTCGGTTGGACAGGGAGGAAGAGCAAAAACCGAGGTTTAAACAACTTGATCTATTTGAAGAAAATGAAAATGTTGTCGGTATTAGAATTGAGACCGTTTCAGTACCAAATTTAAGACCGGGCAGTACCATTTTTGAGACCGATACGGTCGCAAAATTGCGACACTCTATAAACCAAACAAATAATAAACAAAACGGTGTAGGGAAAACACACACCAAAATTTTTGATAAGAATAGGGAATTAAATGAAAAAGTAAACGGGCTGGCGCAAGTCTCAAATTTGATACCGGCGCTGCAGGAAGTAGAGAATTATTTCAGACAAAACAACGAATCACCAATAGAAGCCCGCAAATTCTTTTACTACAATCAGGGCAAAAACTGGATGCTCACAGAAAAGCTTCCTGTTACAGACTGGAAAGCACTTGCTCGAAAGTGGATGCTAAATAACACGTCTCAATCTAAGCCTAAACCTCAACCTCTCAATATGAATGAAGCTATACAACAACTCTATGATCTATACCTGAAAGGAGAAAAGATCAACAAATTCATCCTGCCTGATTTTGCAGATCACCTGCAATTGCAGATTACAGAAGAAATAAAACAGGAAGCAATACAAAGAAGGGTCAACCAGCTCTCCGGGAGCAACGAAGCCTCAGAAAACAATCTCTGGACCGCTTACATGAAAAATGATTTCGCAAATGAGGTCATGATCAGGGACGAACCAAATCTTATTGCATTAGCCAAAAGGGTAGCAGTATCAAAATATTTCCAGCAACTAAAAGCAAAAGGAGAACCATGCATACCATAAACATTGATGAGCTTGAGGGATACGATGCTAACGGCATATATGCATATATCATGCTTCATAACTATGAAGAATACAAGATCATTTTCCCGAAAGAAACAGTAAAAGACCTTGATGTCAATTTTGATGTTTTTTGGGAATATCATATTGCAGCAATCATCGGCCAAAAGTTTTTTGAAGTAGCAGACACATTCGCTTACTACGTTCCATCCATTTACAAAACACAACCATTCTCATTTGACATCACCATTAAAGCCCATGAGCAACTGATCGACGCACTACATTTTATAATCACCGGCGTATTCGAAAAGGACACTGACATCACAATAAAATTCCACGAAGAAGCAACCAAACTATTTACCGAGGCATTCGCCAATGAAGAACTGCTTGTCGCTTGCTGGGGATTAATAGAAGTCGCAAACAGGCATATTGACTAAACAATTCGAACAGACAATATGAACATCAGAAATTACACATCAACTGTAGAAGCATCAAAATCCATGGTACGGATTGAAGAACTATTAGTTGAAGTCGGCGCAACAAACATCAACAAACAATATAAAGACAAAGTATGCACCGGCATTACATTTCTTTTGTATGATCCACAACTGCAGCAAACCCTTGCCTTCCATCTAAAGGCACAAGTTGAAGAATGTTTTACCGTTCTATGGAAAGAAGTAAAACGACCACAATCCAACACGAAAGAAATGCTTATGAAACAGGCCAACCGTACCGCTTGGAAAATTCTCACAGATTGGACTGAAATTCAATGCTCGATGATTCTCTTAAAACAAGCAAAACCATTACAAATGTTTCTACCATTTGTGTATGACATGAAAACAAACGAAACACTATTTGATAAAGTTTCAAACGGCAATTTGAAGCTTCTTACGTAATGCTCTTTGGAATATATTTGACCAAATAGTTCCTATGGATTGGCGACAGATTTTTCTACAGGAGTTACGCCGAACATCAAAAAGTTTATTGGGAAAATAATTGGAAAGATCGCCACTGAACTCTATGACCTAATTGATGATGAAGCGCATAGACTGCAAACCTATACTTATGAAATAGCCTACCATTCAAAGGCTTTTAAAATATTTGTTGCAAAGGAGTTCGATTTCATCAAGGAAAAATTAATGCAAAGAGAGGTAATGCTGTTTCTGCTTAAAAACTTGCCGAACGATCAATTAAAACAATTCATTGATAGCATTGAACCTTTGACTTTCGAGCAATTGCATACGAACAAGTATTTTAATGATATGTTCAACTTCCATAAACATCGAGGAGTAATGGATGAAATGGAATTTCTCTATGAAGAAAATAAACTAAAATATTCGAGAGCCGAACAACTCATGGTCTTAGGTTCTGATACAAACTTTGACTATTTCGGAGATTTGAATGAATTTGAAGGCGAGCTATAAATGCCTATTATTTTTTTGAAGCTGCATTTTTCTTGGCAGAGGGATTAAATTCTTCTACATTATCAAACAATGACAATACAGCACAACTGCCGATTGGCTTCCTGGCAGAAACCTGTACAATTATAAAAACGTTTTGCTTTGCCCTGGTAATTGCATTATAAAGGAGCTTTCGTCGTTGTAATTGGTTTGGAGTAATCTCATAAGGCCATAACACAATCACTTCATCATACTCTCGGTTTTTTGCTGCATGTATTGTCATGGCCATTCTTTTATTTTTCTCGTTTGCCACGCCATAGACACTAACTAGGTGACATTCCTTCCGAACCAGGCTTTCAAATTCAGATTTCTCAATCTCCTGTTCTCCTCTTAGAAATAACAACTTCTTTGCCTTCTTCGCACATCTCGTTAGAATATCATTATTGTTTTTTTCCAGCTCAGTGACAAATTGTAGATCAATCGTACACTTTTCAAAATTCTCAATTCTTGCGAGTATAAAATCTGGATTCCGTTCATCTCCTTTCTCGTAAATAAAAGGGAAAGCATTTAATGGAACTTTACCATTAGGGAAAGGAAGCTCTAATCGTTCTAATGTCGCCTTGACAAACTGCGAGCTCATTGGTGATGCCGGATAAAGCAGTGCAATACTCTTATTTCTGCCCCAGTTTTGTTTTTGGATTTTTAAACAAATTGACCATGCTGCCAAAGTTGCACTTGGCACCGGTTTAATAATCACACTATTACTTATCCGACTTCCCGAACGCAGTCCGGAAGCAGTATTTAATATGCTGTTGTTTTTAGTTCTATGTATGTTTTTGAGTTCATTCAAATCACAGATTGACGTCAGCCATTCAATTGCTTCACAACTGGTATTGGCATTGAGTTGCTGAAATTCATCACCGGCTATTATAAATGAGCAACTGCAATTACTGAGGGAGCGAATAACATCTAACAATTGACCCTCACAATCCTGGAATTCGTCAACAATAATTATGGGATAGGAATTGGAAATAAAATTCTTTACAGAAGAAAAACTCATTAACTCAATAAATGACTTACGGATAAATCTTATCGACACTTGAATACTTCTCTTGTTTTCTACAATATCATTTTCTTCATCCTTTACCATCGACACTTCTAACGGTTTATTAAAACCAATGTAGCGGCGAAATCGTTGTACAATCCTGGTGCAGAATGCATCTATTGTCGAACAACTCACTTTTACATTTCTTTCCTTTTTAACGACCGAAAGCCTTTCAGTCAAACGCCTCCTCGAACCATGCATAAAGGTTAAAGCCAAAACACAACTATGTTTTGGTAGACCGGATTGCCCAAGACATTCATTCAGCTTACTAATGATCTGAGTTGTTTTCCCAGTTCCAGCTTGCCCTGTATACCCGTAAACAGTTGCCATTAGTTAAGATTAAAAGTATATACCGTCGTCTTTTCATCAGATTTTGCATCATCTTTCTTCAGCAGTTGTTTCTTGCTTTCATTGCTACTTTCAATGTTTGACAATGAATTAATGAACATTTGTGCTCGTTTAAAGGCAGTTTTATTAGTCGAAATATATTCAACAAGAGTATCATGAACACTCCAGTTTGTTTTATGTTTTTTTAAAACTTCACAAAGCATCGAACTATCTTTTATTTCGCTTTCCAAAATTTTACCGAGGGCAGCAAAATCATTTCCGTCAGGCTGTAAAATATCAGCAATCAGATCTTCTAGACAATTTGCAGCAGGTAACTGAATAATATATTTTGGAGGGGTAGTGTTTCTTTTAAGATTGGTGATGTAATCGTTACCTGCAATATCTCCATCAACAAATGGTATCAGCAATTCTATTAGTGGGTTAAAACAGTCAAATGTCTGGCTTACGTGTGATGATTGAGTAGGTAAAATACCGAAGGTTTGAGTATATGTTATATCACCTTTATAAGAATTCCACCCTTCTGCCGTAAAGCATGCATTAATTAATTGTTTGAACCACCTGAATTCAGTTTCACCTTCAGGAACAATAACCATTCTGTTCATTAATGCTTCACAAATCTCCTTGCGGTAGATAGTGAACAATCGCATTAAAGCGTTGGCGTCTGGCATTTGCCTCGTGCCATCCAATAAATTGAAAGCCTTTAACTCTCCACCATAATTCCTTAAAATAAGGATGTCTTTTGGCAGGTAAAAAGAAGCAACCTCCGGTGAGTGAGTTGTCACAATCGACTGAGTGCTCAACCCTTGTATTCTTCCTACTAATCTTCTATGTAGCGAAGGTTGCAAATGAACCTCTGGCTCCTCTGCAGCAAGAATGAAGTTTTCATTTTTTTCATTGCGGAATTTTCCAAATTCTAAAAGAAGTAAAAGAGTTTGCAATGAGATCACTCCTGACCCGTGTTTTCCTAGGGGCAAATTCGTATTTCCTTTCCCAATCAAATAAGGAGTTAGGCAACTCAAAATACTATCAACATCTCCTGCTGTAGGTAAAAAATTTAAGCCGTTTCCATCATTACCCAAATACCCTTGCAGTTCATTATTTATTCGTTTTACAATTTCAGAAAGTGGGTCTTGATTTTCTATTCTTTCAGTTGTGCCTCGCAAATCATCTCTGATTTTTAACACCGTTCGCCCAGGCATCGCATTCTGAAATCGGATTACTTTTCTAAACAGCTCAGATCCGAATGAAATTGTCTTTTCCCAGGTCCTATGTGGCGGTAACAGAAAAAACCCCAACTGCTTTATATGTGTAGCCGATAATCGATTTACTGAATTTTCATTTTCAAATGGATCATCATGACCCTCAACAAAATATCGGAGTACATGATATTCTAATTCCTCAGGATCGAAGCGGGCACAAAAAGCAATTTCCAATGCAAGTAATGAATCGCTTGATGGATCAGTAATTTCTAATTGTTTATTCTTTGGATTGTACCAGCTAATGATACTGCCATTACTATCATTAAACCATTCAGCAGCTTTTTGAGGATCGTTATCTTGAAATCCGGTAATTATACCCCGAATGTGAATTCTTGTCTTTGGTTGTGGATCTCCATTGAAAAAATCATAATCGTTAAGCTGTCTTACGAGCTTTTCTTTGCCAAGAAGTAAGCCCAGCGCATCAACAATAGTGCTTTTGCCTATATTATTCGACCCTAAGAGTACACTATGTTGATCAAAATAAAGTTCCGCTGTCTTAATACCTCGAAAGCCTTCAATAGTTAGCTTGGTTAATTGCATGAGAAGATGTTTTTAGTCACTAAATCTCACTCACGGCTGAAAAGATAATAAAATCTTCATGAATCTCATATGAAATAGAATTAGAGATATGCACAAATAGAATATTTTACGTCTGCTTTTTTCCGATTAAGCCATTTTTGCTCAACGACAGCTAAGGACGTAGAAACTTGAATCAGGTAGAACCTACATGCAAAGAAGTTTTGCAAATCCCCCGAAATGGTTTTCAGAGAAGCAATTATCGGTTCACTTTGTCCTTTAGGCCAATGAATACCTCCCAAGTGGGTGGTAAATGGGTGGTGTAAACGTTGTGTTTATTGTTAACCTCGTCCAATTGATTCCTTGATATATGTATATTAGTTGTATGCATGAAACCGTCTACAATTTATTTGTCTATACAACACTCGACTTGATAACAGAAGTAGGGCTTGTCTCACATGATATTTCAGGATCCGATGAAGAAAAAATAAATTTTCTCCAAGCAAGAGTGGATCATGATTTGCAAAACGCCACAAAATTTGAATTACCCGATAGTTTTCAGATAAGAATCAATGGAGAAATTAGACAGGGCATTGATTACGCTTCCTACAGAGACCTATGCAATCAGGGTTACCAACTTTCGATATTCCAAAGAACAGGCATTCCATGCGATGCCCTTGTAGTAATTACTCCTGTTAGAAATGGCGCTATTTATGTAGAAGGGATTCAAAATATTACAGCTCCGACTTCTCCTGAGCCTTCATCTGTTTACATTGAAAAGCAAAAAGAATGGTATCTCGATTATATCGACAACGAGGGTTTCCACTTTGATAAATTAATTAACGATGATTTCATTCAGGCGGTCAAAATTCTTTACAACGCCAGACACAACGTTTCCTCGATGAAATTATTAATGATTGCCCTCGATACAATGGCATATCTGGAATACGGAGACAGTACAAGAAACTTTCAAACATGGCTCGACACTTATACTGATATTGACAAATTGAATATCACTTCTGATGAACTAAAAGAGTTCCGCAATTCCTTATTGCACATGACTAATCTTGATTCAAGAAAAGTTCAACTAAAAAAGGTTAAAAGATTAATGTTTTATGATGCACCTGCACATATTAAATATGTGCAAGAAACTGATGAAGGAAAATATTTTAAGTTTAAGGACCTTATCGATTGTATAGCGCAGGGAATTAGCAAATGGGCCAGAACATATAACATTGAGAAAGAAAAATTTGAAACATTCCTTAACCGGTATGATCGAATAATTTCAGATAAGCGCATGACCTATTCAAATGCGGAAATCACTGACCACCATTTTTAGATAAAGCAGTATGTCACACAAAAATAAAATTGCCGAACTCTTTTTAGGATGCCTACAATATGGTGCCCCAACAACTGATAACGATACGGAAATTGCTATGATCCGCAGATACAAGTTTCAAAATATCGGTGACGACAAAAAGATGAGAAGCTGTATCGATTTATTGGAGGATACTGAATGTGCCATAATAAACTTTTGTGAATATCAACTATGCACTAATCTGAAAAAAGATGATTTGGGAGAAAGGTACTTACGGCTTTATGGGGTTTTAAATGCAATTTATCTGCAAATTCATTCTATAATTGAGATTGCTGAAGTAGTTAAGTATCCATTGAAAAAGAAAGTTATTAATGATTTTTTTAACCATAAGATTTTTGAGCTGAGAAATATTGCAGGATCACATATGGTTAATTATAAAACTGGGAAATCCGAGACCTTTATTAGTCCACCGAACCGATTGAATTATTTCAGATTAACGCAATGCGATTTTAAAAGAGACGGGCAATCTGTTGTCATGGTAGATGGTTTCGGAAATTATGAAAACTTCAATTTACGGGAGCTTGTTTATGACTACAACATTATTAGTGAAAATTGGCTGATTAGCATTTGTGAAAAATATACAGGTACGCTTTTTAAAACAAATCCCAACCTCAAATCTAAATATCATGAAGTTCTAAATGACCTCAAAAAAGTTCCATTTGATTATAGAAAGCTTGATAAGCATAAAAATGTTGAGGCACTAAGAATGAGAAAGATTGAAAAAATTTTAGCCGAGATAGAAGCAAGAAATCGAACATATAATTCCGGGGAATAAAATCTTTAGCTTCAAAAAGTCACAGGTACCTGTGAAAGAAAGACCCTGTCAGAGAAAATAGGGTGTTTATTTTGATACCTGCAACAGAAACTCCGATTGGTCGCCTCTTGCGTCGCAATCACTTTGTCGTTCGGTAATTCTGTTCAGCAAAATCTCGCTACTCCTCCAGGTAGCCTCATTTGTTCGCATCGTTCGTTTCGCAAGCTCCAATCACTTGCTCTCTCATTTCGGCCACCTTCCGGCAAAAGATGATTCCGTTCCAATTGCCACTACAGGCAGCAGCTATTTCAGCGCAGCTATGCACAAGACCAATATATGCGCCTTATAGCACCTGCCTTGTCCACGCTTCTTTTCTCACCGGATGCTTTCGTTTTTAATGATCTGCACATTCACCTTAACCATCCCACACCGGTAAAGTGGTGTTCCTCTCTCGTCGTCAGCAAGCAGATGCACCAAACCATTGCAGTCAAAAGCAGGCATCTGTTTATTACTCTTTCATGGCCTGCTTTTCACTGCAATGCCCTTCGGGTTGGCGAAGCCAAGTTTGTCACACTGCTTGCAGCTCCTCCTCGTTCGTCACGGCAGCTCCTGTGTCCTTCAGGCCACTTCATTTATTTCGTCCTTCGTCTCCGCTCTATTACACCACATTCGCAGCTATGCTTTTGCTTCAAGCCATGGCACCTACCGGCGCAGCGCTGCTGCATCCTGCGCCTGCCGAAGGATGCACATGCCTTTCCGCAAACCTTCGCTACAATACTCACTGGGTTCCATTCCGCTTCACTTCGTCCTTCATTCACTTCAGTAGCCTTCAGTCCACCCGCTGCCAATAATTTTGCTCGCCGGCGCTACCCACTCGGCTGCGGCTGGCAAGCATCTGTAAAGGCTCGCTACCTGCATTCGCTTCGCCTACAGCATGCTAAGCCACCCTTGCATAGTTCGGCCACCTTCGCACCTTTGGAAATATAGCTTCGGTGGCCTCCTATGGAGCTGCCCATCAGCGTCGCCCTTGGCTTGTCACCCTGTGCCTGTCGAAGGGCTTCGCTTTTACTGTACAGCCCCTCGTGGGTGCTCGCAGCCGCTTCCGTAAACTCCAGCGGCTTTATCGGCTCGCTTTGCTCGGCTCTCCCCCCAGCCGCCGTTACTCCCGGCGGCGCTACTCTTCTTTTAGCCGCAGGCGCTTTTACCGGTTTTGCTAAAGGGGCAGAGAACATCAATTACCTTCTGAGATGAGTCAGCAGAATTTCATCAATTTAGAAAGAATGCTTATGCCATTTATCCATGAAACCCAGCCACCCTTTGAATAAACCTTCTTCTACAGCCATTTCACGATACCGATTTAAAATACCGCCTTCTAACCAAAGAGTGGCTTGAACGTTTTTATCAAAAACTTCGTACTGTACTTTGCTAATCCAAAAACGATCTGCACCGGTTCTTGCCTTGATAAAGAAGAATGAAAATTCTTCATACACTCTTGGTAAGAAATCTAAGCCTAAATGAATCGCTGCATGACTATCATAATAGCTGAAATAGCAAGTAACAGTTGCTTTATTATTGACGAATAACTTAGGCCTTTCATAGTTCAATTCAATTATATCATCATAAATTTCATGCAGCCACTTTGTTACTTTGGTAGTTTCCGATTTATAATCAGATGCTATTCTTTTAATGGTTATTTTCTCTTCCCGTTCTTCATAAAAGTTCCTTTCTATTAACCATTGCAGGAAAGGCATATAAGGTTTTTGGGTTCCATTCTGCAATAAGATTGTTGTCCAACTCGGCAGACTTGATAAACAAATGAAGATCTCATGAGTGGATGGTTCATGAACAAACTTTCTTTTTTCTTTTGTGCGAGGCATTTTTCTTTTAAAGTTCTGCAATTCAATAAAAAAATCCAGCAAGTTAGGCGGCTACCACAACTCTCTTTAGTGGCTGCAAAGAAGCAACGCAATAAATGAAGGTCTTGTGAGTGGAGA
>JAGIAB010000084.1:0-4342 GCA_017745135.1 Flavisolibacter sp. | reverse complement strand
CCTGGTACCGAGGCTTTCTTTTTTCTCTTTTTTTCTTTGTAAAAATTATTGCGGAGCGAAGCGGAGCATTACTAAATGCTTATACCATGCACTTACCTCAAATCCGCTGTCATCATTCTGCAGCTCTCCTAAAACCTCATGTTTTCTTTATTCTTGCCAAAGGGCCTAATGCTGGCCAGCCTTCACTAAAGCCCTGGGTAAATTGTTTTCAAGTAGTTTGTACCAGTAACAACTGGCTGGAGTTTTATTTCTGGCTTTGCTATGGCCTTCATAAGGCTGGAAAGTTTAAGATCTATCATCGTGGCTCTGTCATTCCCTTTATTAATAAAGGAGATGTACAGGATTTGATAATAGAAATAGCACCGGTTATCTATGAACACTGGCAGCAGTATCAAAAAATCATGGAGGCTTTAAACAAACTGGAAAAGAAGAAAGCTTCACTAAAAGAACAGATCATGGCCACTGAAAAACTGCAGGCTTATTTAATCCGCAGCTATTTTATGAAGTAAGAAGGTGTCTGCAATAACTGCTTATTGCTACGGCTGCAAACGACCGTTATGCTTTTGCCAAAAATTTTTCATTGCGCAAGTTAGCTTCAGCAGGCAGCCGCACAATAGCCACCAAAAAAACCAAAAGACTACGGCATAAATACAATTCTAACACACAAGGCCTTCTTTTATTCCGTTTCCTTTTGGTTTTTTATCTGCCTTCGCTGGGAGATGCGCATAAAAATTTTAGTTATGCAAAAGCTTAGTATCTCCGTTCGTCGCTCTCGTTCGCATTGCAGGTTCGTTTGCCGCTATTCTATTTTTCGCTCCGGTTCGTTTCTCATTTTCCGTTTGTTTGCCTTGCCGTCAGGGCGCTTTATGCATCTTTCTGGCAGCAAGTCGTTCATCACTTCTTCCTTGCAGCCTCCCGTTTAGGGGGGGTGCATTGAAATGCAATCACTACTTGTGCATATTGAAATCATGAATTAAATTTAAAAAAGTTTTTTATATGAAACCAACTAAACTGCTTTTGCTATTTACATTCCTCGTATTAAATGTTTATGCTCAAAAGAGCCGTATAAAACAGACTGTTTCATTAAACGATGCTTTAAGCGCCGTTGAAACCAGCTACAACAACGCCATAGAAAACTTAGCTGGCTCTATTCAGCTAACGGAGGCTGCAGTTACATTTAGTGCTGCGAAAACAAAAACTGACGATGGAAGTTTAAAAATTCTAATTTTTAAGATCGGAAAAAAGAGATCCCAAGAAAAGGAAACTACAGTTACATACAATTTTAAAAAGCCAGAGCAAAAAGGAACAGAGTCATTAAGGCCTATGGATGATCTCGCAAGCCTGATTTACTCGTCTGCGAAAGAGTTTCTTTCAGCCACCCCGCCAAAAGGCCTTGTTGGCGATAGCTTTGAAATTGAAATATCATTTGCAATTACTCAAACTGCTAGTGGAGGTCTTGAGTTTACAGTTTTTTCATCAGATGTTGGAGCAAGTAGAGAATGGGAGAAAAAAGCAACACATACTATTAATCTTACTTTCAAAAAAGCCGAAAGGCAAATTAATCAGGGATAGCACTACCAAAAAGAATCAAACAACAATCTTAACTAAATAGCCCCGGCATTTGCCAGGGCTATTTTCTTCCGAAGGTCACCACAACAATCAAAAGAATTATTTTCTCAATCGCTTTATAATAAGCCTTAAAAGCAGTGTTACACTAAAACTTACTACAGCACCCACACCAGCCAAAATTGCTGTCTTTACCAAATCTTCACTGCTAATGTTGGCAAAAATAGTAAGCAGTGTTCCTCCGGCTGTTCCTGTTTTAGTAGTGCTGTCAAATACCTGTTTCATAATCATTCACTCTCCACAGCCGTTTGGCTCACTGCACTGGCTACTGAAGAAGCTACAGCCAGGTAACCAGCTATTTGGATCACCACTGCAGGTAAAGCAATAGGCGCTGCTACAATGGTAGTGCTGATAGCAGCCAGCACAAGGCCAATGTTTCTAAGTTTTTTAAAAAACGATGGAGTAGGCGACTGCACCCTTTCACTCAGTTTCATGCTCAATTGATTTGATGGTTATAAAAACGTTGTTTTCTTTTTCCAGTTCAGGATAAACAAGGTTAAGCAGTTTATCCCTTGCAATTCTTGATCGTAATCCCTTGCCTTCAGCTGTTAAAATGGAAACCGGAGCAATACAGCCTTTCAGTTCTTTCATGGCATCATTGGCTGGATGAATGAGTATTAACTCCCTGCCCTTTACTTTTTTTAAAAGCAAATGCCATCCAAGATGCTTACTATGCCGTTTCTCCAATACATATCTTTCTTCAGGAATACAGGAGATTTGGGGCTTGTTATGAAGCCAGGGCAGCTCTATGGTAAAACATATTCGCTTGCCATCATGGTAAAGTTCTCCATTGGTTCCATTGGGAAAATATGTCCGTATTAACTCCAGTTCCATTTACTTGGTTTTTCACAGGTTCAAAAATTTCACTACGAAGCCGAGTCCCACCTGAAGGGGAAGAATTTAGGTGAGGCTTAGGCTCCATTCACTTTCACAATAGAGAGGGCATTGAAAGCACCATTTTTCAATGGATACTTTACGCCATTCACATCCTGATAAAACTGAACGCCTAACAGTAAGAATAAAGGATGCGTACTGTTTGCAGTTACAGCATTGGCATCGTTAATCACAGCGGTTGCAGTACTATCCCAAGGCAGTTCCGCCGTTTCGTGCACATCTGTAACGAACGTCTCATTTTCAAAATCTATCTCCACACCTGCAGAAACAATTTTAAAGTGAGTGGTACCACCAGGTGCTGCAATCATATTTATCGGAACAAATGATGGAATGTTTGCAGTCAGTATTCCCGCCACCCGGTCAATCGTTGCAGTAAAAGGCGCGTAAAGCGTAGTTCCAAGTTTCGCATTGATATTGAAATCAAAACCCTGAAGCATCTCTGTTTCTCCATCAATCACATTACGCAACCCTCTTGGATTTGTAGCATCTTCCTTGATCACTTTCATCATTTCAGTAGTAAGTCTGCTTACGACACGGCCATCCTTTGCATTTTGCAGAAGGCCACGGATCGCATTCCGCAACACCTTTCCGGCTTTACCCGCTCTCCCGAACTCTGCTCCGTTCTCACGAGTCCTTTGAAAGTTTGGATCATTTGCAATACGATCAGCAGGAATACCGCCTTTCTCTCTTGCCAAGTAGCCATCTTTCGATTTATAAAAGGTGATGTCGCCGATCGTACCATCCAGTTTGATGATCCCTTTTTGTCTTGCCATAGTAAATTGGATTTATAAAAAAATGTTTTACTGCAATCACTTGATTAGAGCTCTTAATCAAACTATTTTTGCAGCCATCACCACAAGATTAAAATGAAGAAATTCATAAAAAAAGAATCGGTTCATTCCGTGCAGTTATATGCAGCAAAAGATACCTACACGCATAGTCATTTATGCAAAAGATGTGATGATGATTACCGGCCGTAAAGAACGAGCCGCCTGGAAGCTGCTTGCCACAATCAGAAAGAAATACAGGAAAAAGAAAGGTCAGTTTGTAACTGTAAAAGAGTTCAGTGCATTCACTGGTATTGATGAAGAAAGCATCTACAGGTTATTAAAAAATTAATCTTTAATACCAGGACAAGTTAATTAAGCTGCATTTTTCTTTGAAACTGCCCTATAGCAGTAACAAATTGGCTGAAATTATCGAAAGCCCCGTTTCTGGAAGTGCATATCGTTTCATATATACCACTACTTGAGGTAAAACTGTAGTAACTATAATAGCAAATCGGTAACTGACGATTATTATTAAACCTGCGATCAGGCCCACCATTTTTATTTACAAACTTCCATGTATAATCCACTATTTGTGCATCTGAGGGTACGCCTTCTTCCTCGATGAACCGGGACGAATGCTTATCAATGTTCAGATTTTTGTAAAACACGGCAGCAAATTGGCCACTCTTTTTTACGACCAATCGCTCAGGGAAAAAGTACAATTCAGTTCCTTTTAATTGTAAACTTGGAATTTGAACATTGGTTTTGAAATAAGACGCAGGCCTTTTGTTCGTGTAAATTCCTCTTACGCTTACTCTGTTTACAAGTTTTCCTGCACCGGCATTTCGTTTCCAATCGTGAGTGCTTTGGCTATGAATAATCTGCCATATTTTATTCGACTTTGCCGCATCAGAAAAATAAGTTAGAAACTTATCATAGACTTCCTTGATCGTGTCGTCCAGTTCATAATTGATTTCCATTGTAAGCCTTTTTCTGTCCTGCTTTGCAAGGAATACACAACACAAGAAGCAAATGAACAGACCACCGCCAAG
>JAGIAB010000083.1 GCA_017745135.1 Flavisolibacter sp. | reverse complement strand
AAACTATGATTCCAAACATTGTTTATGATTTGCGATATGCAACTGAAAATAATTTCACCCATCAAAAGCTGTATAAAAGTGGGAAACAAACTTTCCTTCGCCTGCCGGTTGTAAGGGCTTTGCAAGAGATACAGAATGATTTAGCAAAAAGAAATTACGGATTGAAGTTATTTGATGCTTACAGGCCTCATACAGTGACGCAGAAAATGTGGGACTTAATTCATGATGAGAAATATGTTGCCGATCCATCGAAAGGTTCGGGTCATAACCGCGGACTTGCCGTTGATCTGACGATTATTAATTTGAAAGATGGAAGTGCGTTGAACATGGGAACCGGCTTTGACAATTTTACCGATACAGCACACCACAATTTTAAAAACTTACCTCCAGAAATTTTAAAGAGCAGGACATTATTGAAAGAAACTATGGAGAAACATGGTTTCAAAGCATTAGAAACCGAATGGTGGCATTATAGCTGGCCTAATAACAGAAACTATGAAGTGCTGGATATTGACTTCAGGAAATTAGCAACCACTCAATGATGCTTAGCTATCTTTTCATCAGAAGTAATATCATCATTGCTCCTGATTTGAATTTGAACATTAGTGATCCACTCAGAACAAGCCCTTTTCTGCAAATGTTCATTGATATCGTTGATCACCTTCATCACTTCTTCATATTTCCCTTCCACAACAGTTGCAAAAGGACCAATTTCACATTTTATTCCTGAAGATTTAATCACCTCAATCGCTTCATCAACCCATTCATAAGGATGACGATCCTGAACGATGGGAACAATCTGGATTGAAGCATTGATGATATGCTGGTGCATTAAATAACTCTTTTGATTTGTTGTTCCAATAACATTAAGTCTGCTAAAGCAATGGCGGTTACTGCTTCCAGCACCGGGGGTACACGGAGTGTGATACAAAGATCATGTCGGCCCTTTACGGAGAATTTTTCTATTTGCTCTGTATCCCAGTTCCACGACTCCTGTTCTTTAGGCGTAGAAGAAGTGGGCTTCACTCCAACACGAAATACCAAATCATTACCGTTGGTAATTCCTCCAACTATTCCCCCTGCATAATTGGTTGCTGTTTTACCTGACGCATCAACGATGGCATCATTGTGTTCGCTGCCGAACATTTTTGCAGCCGCGAAGCCTGCACCAAATTCAACTCCTTTAATTGCAGGGATGGCAAATACCGCATGGCTGATGACTGATTCAACTGAATCAAAGAATGGCTCACCCAATCCGATCGGTAAACCTTTTACCGTACATTCAACAATACCTCCGACAGAATCTTTTGCATCGATGGCTTTTTGCAAACCGGCTTCAACATCTTGCTCTCCGCCAACTTCTGTAATTTTCGCTTCAACAGAAATATTTTGTAAAAGCTTTTTCGCAATAACACCGGCTGCTACCAAACAAACCGTTAGTCTTCCACTAAAATGCCCGCCGCCACGATAATCTTCATTCTTACCAAACTTTTGGTGTGCAACAAAATCAGCATGACCAGGACGAGGAATTGATTTTATCTTATCATAATCACCCGAACGGGTATTCTTATTTTCAAATAAAATGGTTAGCGGAGCACCTGTTGTTTTACCATTGAAATAACCAGTGATGAAAATAGGCTTATCATCTTCTTTTCTTGGAGTAGTACCCTTTTGTGTTCCGCCTTTTCTTCTTTCAATATCGGTTGTAAAATCTTCTTCGGTCAATGACAAACCTGCAGGACATCCGTCCACTGTAATTCCAACCATGGGTCCGTGTGATTCGCCAAATATGGTCACTCTGAAAATTCGTCCAAAAGAATTCATGCTTGATTATGATTTAAAGTTACTCCTGCATTTAGTTTTTGAATATGCTCCCAGAATTGAGGATAGGATTTGTTCACCGCTTCCGCATCATCAATCACAACTTCTCCATCCGCTTTAAGTGCGGCTACTGCACAAGCCATGGCAATACGGTGGTCATGACGTGAACTTACATGTGCCCCCTTCACTCCTGTTCCTCCCTTCACCAACATCTTATCATCCTGGAAAGAAATTTCAATACCCATTTTTCCAAATTCTTCCTGCAAGGTCAAAGCCCTGTTGCTTTCTTTATGCGTTAAACGATGGATGCCTTCAATTACAGAAGTACCCTCACAATAAGATGCCAAAGCAACTAATGGTGGAAACAAATCAGGACAGTCGGTAGCATTAAAATTGAAAGCTTTCAACTTGCTTTCTTTTATTTCAATCTCTTCTTCTGTATCAGTAAGGTTTGTACCGGCAAATAGTAAAGCATTCAAAATTTCTTTATCAGCCTGAGTTGAAAAAACATCCAGGCCTTTCACTACAATATTTCCTGAAATAGCTCCGGCGACTAATAAGAAAGCGCCACCACTCCAATCTCCTTCAACCGAATACGTAAAATTATCGTGATCGAATTGCGAAATGGATAGTTTTTGAAAGTAAAACTCTGAATAGTTTTTATTAATCGGCGTTTTCAAACCAAAATCTGCCATCAGCGTTAAGGTAAGATCAATGTATGGCTTGCTATTCAGGTTATTTACTTTGATGGTAGTATGCCTGGCTTTTGCTCCTGCATACGCAAACAATAATCCTGTCAAAAATTGCGAGGATAAACTTCCATCGACTTCAATATTTTTCGGTTGCAATGGCCCTTTAATCTTCAGGGGTAATAAACCATTATTGCTTTCGCATTGGACACCCAGTTGAGGAAGTACTTCATTAAAAAAAGAAAGCGGTCTTTTCACCAAACTACCTCTTCCTGTCACTGTAATTTCTTTCTCTGCCAATGCTGCAATGGACGTAAACATTCTTACAGACAATCCGCTTTCACCGCAATTGATTTCGTCGGAAACCGGATGAACGCCACCTTCACTTTCAATCACAACCGTATCACCTTCGTATTTAACGGTGGCACCCAATTGCTGAATGATATCCAATGCTGCTTTATCATCATCCGAAACACCGGCATTATGTAAAACGGTTCTTCCCCCTTTTAACAAGGCAGCAGCACAAGCTCTTTGCATGGCACTTTTTGAAGCCGGTGCAGTTATCGTTCCTTTGAGTTTTGATGGTTGTACAATGGCTTGCATTATAAATTTTCGTAGAGTTGTTGAATAGAAATTTCTTTAATAAACGCCTTCCCTATTTTTTCGAGAAGGATAAAGTTGATGCTGTCTTTCGTTTTCTTCTTGTCCATCTTCAGCACATTAATCACCTTGTCTTTATCAAATTCGGTGAAGGTCGGAAGACCGTATTTGTCTAACAAACTAACCACACGGTCTACATTCTTAAAGCCTGCAAATTTTTGAGAGAGCTGTGATGCATAAGCCATTCCGATTGAAATGGCCTGGCCATGAGACAAATCGTATTGGTTCTCCAATGCATGTCCGAGTGTGTGACCAAAGTTCAACAGCTTACGATCACCTTGTTCAAATTCATCCTGCTGAACAACTTTTGTTTTCAACAAAGCATTTCTCTCAACCAAGGCGCTTAAGTCCTTTTTCTTTTTTTGATAATAAGCAAGATCGTTTTGCTCTAATTGTTTAAACATCGCCGCGTCTTTTATCGAAGCATGTTTAATGATCTCTGCAAAACCGTTACGCCATTCAGGTTCAGGAAGTGTTTGCAACAAAGAAGTGTCAAACAACAAAAAAGAAGGCTGGCGAATGATGCCCACCATATTTTTGTAAACACCTACATCAATTCCGTTCTTTCCGCCAATGGAAGCATCTACCATTGCGAGCAAACTCGTTGGAACAAATCCAAACGATATTCCTCTCATGTAAATGGAAGCAACATAACCAGTGATATCAGTAACCACTCCTCCGCCAACACCAACCAAAACCGTTTTTCGGTCGGCTTCCATTTGGATCAACTTGTTAATTACAGTATCTACAGTTGCCTGGTTCTTGTGTTCCTCTCCAGCTTTTAAAACAATAACCTCTTTCTTTTTGAATTGTTTTTCATGTGCAGCAAAAACATTTTCATCTGTTATAAAAATTGTTTTGCCTGTACCAACAATTTCCTTAATTGCCGAAATCCTTCCTTCGAAATAATAATCTACCGAGCTGTTGCTGAAACGAAAAACTTTCTTCTGCATTAACTATTGAAAATTTTGGTCTGGTGGCTGATGCTCTCCATGTGAACGGCATCAAAATATTTGGTAATAAATTCTTTGCTCAATCCTAATTTTTCTGCACGTTGAGTGGCCCTGTCCAGAATCTCATTCCAGCGATTGGTTTGTAAAATGGTAATGTTATTCTCTTTCTTATACACTGCGATTTTTTCAGCTACTTTCATTCTCTGTCCAAGTATCTGCATCAATTCATCATCGAGATGATTGATTTGCTGGCGCAATCTTTCCAATGCCTGGTGAAATTCTTCCGAAGCCACATCTTCTCTTCTCCAAACAATCTGATCAAGCATTTCTGCCAGCTTCTCCGGAGTTACTTGTTGCTTCGCATCGCTCCATGCTTTGTCAGGATCGATATGCGATTCAATGATCAATCCATCATAATCCAGGTCAATTGCTTTTTGTGCTACTTCCAGCAAAATATCCCTGCGACCGCAAATGTGCGAAGGATCATTGATCATCAGCAATTCAGGATTGCGGCGTTTCATTTCAATAGCCAGGTGCCACATGGGGGCATTGCGGTATTCGGTATTGCCATAAGAAGAAAATCCACGATGGATCAATCCAATTTCTTTTACACCCACTTTAGCAATCCTTTCCACAGCACCCATCCATAATTCCAGGTCAGGATTGATCGGGTTTTTAATTAACACCGGAACATTCGATCCACGCAAAGCATCAGCAACTTCCTGAACACTGAAAGGATTTACCGTGGTTCTTGCGCCGATCCATAAAACATCAATATCAAAATGCAAAGCATCTTCCACTTGTTTCGCTGTTGCCACTTCAACAGTTAATGGCAAGCCTGTCAATTTTTTTGCTTGTTGCAACCATGCCAAACCTTTGGTGCCAACGCCTTCAAAAGTTCCGGGACGTGTACGGGGTTTCCAGATGCCCGCACGCAACATATCAATTTTGCCGGTTGCGGCTAATCGTTGAGCGGTTTCAATTACCTGTTCTTCGGTTTCTGCACTGCATGGACCTGAAATGATCAACGGTCTTTTCTTCCATGCTTCCTGTGCAGCGCTTTTCACAGTTTCTGTTGCTTGCATAATTTTCGTTTTGTGAGTGTTATGATTTAGTTTTTAAGTTTTGTTTTTTGCTTTTGCTTTTTACTTCTGTTCCGTTAGCATTTAAGCTAAATGAAAACGGTTTTTATTTTTTACGTTTCGTTTATTGTTTGTTTTTTTTATGAACCAGTCTGCATTGCTACTATTGAACTTTTGTTGCGTCGCACTCTTGTACGGTTGGTAATTCTTATCATCGGTGCCCACCCCGACCTTCCCGAAGGGAATGCCATCTGTACACAGCCTTGGCTTATTCAACGTTCACTACTGCTATTACTATTCATTCAATTGCCCGTTTCAACCTCACCCTCTAACTCCCTCTCCACATGGAGAGGGAAGCAGCACACAAGGCCAGCTTACACTACGAGTTCTACTGCTTTCATTATTCATCTATTCATCCTTCGTGAATGTTCGACTCCTACGGAGCCGCAATTCACATGGTGGTTCTTTTTCTTCTACCAAGGTTGAGCTCCTACGGAGCTATAAGAAGCCACAATGTTTGTGAATGTTCCATTCACCATGATGCTTCCACCCCGATAGCTATCGGGGCTCAATAGAATTACCGAACCTAGAAGTGAGTGACACAACGAACGATGATAGTAGCAATATGTTCGCTACATAAGCATCACTTTATTTAAAGAACTAATTGAGACCAATAAAGTCTCTCCCACCTTCCCGATAGCTATCGGGATCCCCCACCGGGGGACAAGGGGCCTTATTTAATTATCCTCTTAATCTTATTCGCATTCACCATCAACTCTTCCAGGTATTCATAATTCTCTTTCTCCAAACAGGCTTTAAACTTTCTCAACTGGCTGATGTGTTCATTCAAAACATCCAGCACATTTTCTTTGTTCTGCATAAAGATAGAAGCCCATGTTAGCGGGTTACTTTTTGCCAAACGTACTGTACTTTCAAAACCACCGCTTGCCAGCTCAAAGATCGCATCCTCTTCTCTTTCTTTCTCCAAAACTGTGTTGGCCAAAGCAAACGAAGTAATGTGAGAAATATGACTTACATAGGCAACATGCACATCATGTGCTTGCGCATTCATGTACACAAAACGCATCCCTAATTTCCTGTATATCGTTTCAACGGTTTCAACAGCATCTTTGTCGCTTTCCTCTTTATTGCAGATAACCGTTGCCTTTCCTTCAAATGCTCCACGCACTGCTGCTTCAGGACCGCTGTATTCCGTTCCCCACATTGGATGCGTTCCCACAAAACGGCCTCTTTTCGGATGCTCTTTTATCGCTTCAATAATTCCCTCTTTTGTAGAACCTGCATCCATCACAACCTGCTTATCTACTTTATCCAAAACAGCAGGCAATAATTTTTGTACAGCATCAACAGGAACTGCTAAAAAAACCAGGTCGGATTCTTTAACCGCTTCATCCAGTTCCTTTACTTCATCAACCAACTGCAATGACAGGGCTTTACGTTTGTGTTCTTCATTGGCCTCCACACCAATCACTTTCTTTGCAATGCCTTTGTCTTTTAAAGCCAGTGCAAAAGAACCACCAATCAAGCCTATACCAACAATTGCAACTGTCATTTTTTTATTAAATTCTTTTTGATTCGATCAATAGATGCTTCAAATTTATTTTCAGGACTGCACAAGCTTACTCTCACAAACTTTTCTCCTGCGGAGCCAAATATGCCTCCCGGTGTAATAAAAACTCTTGCCTTATACAACACCTCATCACTTAATTCATAAGAATCTTTAAATCCTTCGGGAATCCGGGCCCACAAAAACATTCCGGCCTGCTCTTTTGAATAGGTGCATTTCAAGAGGTCTAAAAGCTCATAGGCTTTTGTTCTGCGGCTTTTGTAAACCTTATTTACTTCGTCGTACCAATCTTTTTCCAAAGTCAAAGCTTTGGCAGCCGCTAATTGCAAAGGCAGAAACATACCGCTGTCCATATTACTTTTAAAACGCAACACTTCATCCACTCTTTCTTTTGAACCACATAAAACTCCCACTCTCCATCCTGCCATGTTGTGCGATTTACTCAAAGAGTTCAATTCGATCACAACTTCTTTTGCTCCGTCAACGCCTAATAAACTCATTGGGGTCTCATTCAGAATGAAGCTGTAGGGATTATCATGGCAGATCAAAATATTGTGCTTCTTACCAAATGCAACCAGTTTTTCAAATAGTTCTTTCGTTGGCAGTTGACCGGTAGGCATCTGGGGGTAATTCACCCACATCAACTTTACTTTGCTTAAATCTTTTTTCTCCAATTCATCAAAATCAATCAACCAGTTATTTTCTTCCTTCAATTCATACTCCACGCATTTGCCACCTGCTAACTGAACAGCACTTCTATAAGTAGGATAACCGGGATTGGGAATTAACGCTTTATCACCTTCATTCAAATACGCCATGCAAATGTGCATGATGCCTTCTTTGGAACCAATCAAAGGAAGAATTTCCGTTGCCGGATTCAATTCCACTCCATACCATTTTTTATACCATGCAGCAAAGGCATTACGCAATGCTTCTGCACCTTTATAACTCTGGTAAGCATGAACATTGGGTTTGGCAGCTTCGGTTTGCAAAGTTTCAATCACCGAAGGATGCGGCGGCATATCGGGACTTCCAATTCCCAAATTGATCACCGCATCTCCCTGCTTATTCAACTCCGCAATTTCAGAGAGCTTTTTGGAGAAATAATATTCACCGATGCCATTTAATCTATTTGCCAGTTCAATCTTCATTAGTTAATGGTTTTTCCTTTTTTGTAAACGCCTAAAACGGTTAACGATTCAGTTATTGGTTTGATCTTTTCCATTACTTTTTCATATTGATCGATGGTATCAAACTCCATGTCTGCATGAAAACTGTATTTCCATTCCTGCTCCGGAATAGGAACACTTTGCAGCTTGCTCAGGTTAATATTGCCTTCTGCAATTTTGGTAAGCACTTTCGCCAGGCTTCCCCTGGAATGATCCGTATGAAAATTGATAGTGGCTTTATCAGCCTCTTCGTTCTTTGTGTTCAGGGGCTGAACAAATAAAAATCTTGTGTAATTATTTTTATTCGATTGAATTTTTGGAGCGATCAGCTTCAGGTTAAAAAGTTCAGCAGCAAGTTTACTGGCAATTACTGCTACATGCTTGCTGTGATGCTGGTGAATATGCTTTGCACTCAGGGCCGTATCTTCTGTTTCTACCAGCTTCCAGGAAGGATGTTTTTCCAAATAGTCCATACACTGCAATAAGGCCATGGGATGCGAATGCACTTCCCGAACATCCTCCATTGAAACTCCGGGGTTCACCATCAGGTTTTGATGGATCTGTAAATAAATTTCGCCCGCAATTTTCAGTTTTGATTTTTGAAGCAAAGTGTAATTGGGAAGAATGCTGCCGGCAATGGAGTTTTCGATGGCCATAAAGCCGCCATCGGATTGCTTGGTATCAGAAGCAATTTTAACTACTTCGCGGAACGTGTCGCAGGGAATTACCTCCACCTCATTGCCGAGGTATTCCATCGCAGCGATCTGGTGAAAGCTGCCTTCGTAACCTTGTATCGAGACCTTTGTTGCCATATACAAAAAAGTCCCGGCTTTTGACCGGGACAGTTTATGTTGAATTTGGTTTTATAAACTCTAACAAAAGCTATCCCGCCTCCCACTAAAATAGAAGTAAAAATAAAAGTAACGGAAAGCTTTCGTGATTGTCATTGTGGCGCAAATATATAAATCATATGAAAAGAAAAAAATTTTTTCCGGGATGCGGACCGCCTCTTTGATACTTTATTCTGTTATTTTTTGCCGAAAATGAGAATAATGCCCCTGTTATTCAGGCTGTTTTACTGCATGTATGAACATTTTTATGTACTTAGCTGTCCCGATGGCTATCGGGACTACTATTACGCTTCGGTTGTAGCCTGTGGCGCCCTAAGCGCCATCACTCACTGTCCCGATAGCTATCGGGATTCTGTAACTCTGGTCAGCATTATGTAAACTTCGCTATTGGTGTGCAGTTTCATTTGCGAAAAACGACAATACAAAAACGAAATGAGCAAATGGTGAAAATGAATAATTTATAGAAATTGATTAGTTTCGGATAATACGGAAATACAACTGTAAGCGGCATCAATTCGATCATTATGAAAATTACAATTTTTGTTTCCAGCTTAATTATCTTCTTTTCTTGTCAATCAAAAACGGAAGAGCAAAATCCGCAGAAAGCAAAGCAGCTTTATTCAAAAGGAATGAAAATTCTCGATGACAGAATTGCCATTCAGGCCAATAACAGGGAGAATGCGATGGAGCTCAATAAAAGGGCGATTGAGATGTTTTCGGCTGCATATAAGGCGGACACTACTTTTTCTGACGCCGCTTTGTTTGCTTCAGAATGTACCATGTATGGAAAAGATTTTCAAGAGTGCATCTACTGGACGACGAAACTTATGAATCTCGACACTTCTCAGCAGAATATCGTCTTTTGCACCAATAGAATAAAAGATTGTAAGGAGCAACTTAGCAAATGAATAGAAAAGCATTTCGGAGAGACAGCTTTAATTAAGGTTGTTAACGCAAGACTGCCGCCGCTAACACTTGCTTTTCGCAACAGTGGCTGTGTGCAGTGATGAAGCAGAAGAACAATTTGTATACTTTCGAACGTAAATCAACTCCTGTTCTGCCAATACAGTTATTGTAGAAAGCAGTCGGAAGTTAGCGGTCAGGAAGTTCCTTTAATAAACCAATTCTACACTGAGTGAGAAATGCATATCTCGAATACAAAACTGATTTGAATGAATTTGTTGCTGCATATCGAGGAATTAGATTGAGTGATGCTTTCATCAATATTCTCAATCACAAAGCTGACAAAGAAGTTCTCAAAAAATTAAAACTTGACCGTTTTCTTTCACACGTTATAAAAATATATCCAGACAGATATGTCAAAAACTTGTTTCTTGTCAGACTTGTAACTCTGTTGGAAGAGTATTTGAAAAACCGTCTCTTGGAGGAGTTCAGTGAAAATGAAACTGCAGTAACAAACTTCTTAGT
>JAGIAB010000082.1:6835-10266 GCA_017745135.1 Flavisolibacter sp. | reverse complement strand
GTAAGGTCACGGGTAACTTTTGAAAAACCAATATGCTTGTTTTGCTCATTAAACAATGCTGTAATGACTACACTTGCCCAGAACACCGACCCATCTTTACGAATCCTCCATCCTTCCTCTTCATACTTACCTGTTTGAACTGCGATCTTTAATTCTCTTTCCGGCTTTTTTGATTCCAAATCTTCAGCCGTATAAAAAGTAGAAAAATGCTTCCCGATAATCTCCATTGAACTATACCCTTTGATGCGCTTAGCACCGTCGTTCCAGGTCATGATATGACCGGTAGCATCCAACATAAAAATGGCATAGTCCCTAACATTTTCTACCATAAGCCGGAAACTTTCCTCGCTCTGGCGAAGATGTAACTCGTGATGTTTTCTTTGGGTCAGGTCATGAAGAATGCAACTATATCCCACAAAATCATGAAGCTCATCATAAATTGAAGACAATATCATATCTGCCCAGAAAAAAGTGCCGTCTTTCTTCCTTTTCCACCCTTCTGAATTAAATTTCCCTTTCTTAGAAGCAAGCCCAAGCTCATATTCAGCTTTTACGCTGTCATCAGTATTTTGATAAATGAGAGAGATGTGTTTATTGAGCAATTCACCGGCTTCAAATCCTGTGACTGCAGTTGTAGCGGGATTAGAGTACAGGATATAACCATCCTTATCCAACATTAGAATGGCTTCGCTAATGCCCCTGAGGAGTATCTGGCAATCTTTGAACATAGTTAAGGATGAGGCGTAAGTTAGGTGGTAAAGGTAATAAGAACTGCTTTTCCCAGTTTAAAGTCTTGTCGTTTTACAACAAAACTTTTAAACAAATTAATGGGGTTCAGCTTTTCTTCAGATTTGTGCCAGTTCGGGGTTGTGACCGTTTTTTACCAAACAATATACCATTTGCCTTCATCGTCTTTGGCATATAAAAGACCATTACTCATCTGGTGCACTTCTCTTTTTTCCTTTGGATGAAAGAAGGTTTTTTGTTCGTACACACGAATTCCATTGTTTTCATTGGTCAGGTAATGAACCAATGCATTTATGGTTGGCGGCACATCGTGAAGCCACTGCGCATCTTCTTCTTTTACAAAAGCCTGGCTCATACAAAAAAATTTTTATCCCATACTATGCATAGCGTTGCGCTCCACGTTTCCAATACCCTCATTCATTGTTCTGTAAGCATCTTTAGCCGCATCCTCAATTTGTTTTGGAGGATTGTTTCTTTTTCTGCTATAAAGAATCAGTCCTGCAATTGTTGCTCCTACGGCTGTGGCTGCTATCAATATTTTTTTCATGTTTAATATTTAAAAAGAAAACTGCAATAGGCATACCACAAGCATCCCAATTAGGGAATGAGTTTTGTTTTAAAACATTAAAAACATATGAACAAGAAGTTTACCATGACAATTTTAAAAACAATATGTATTGCATCGATTGCTTTACTCGCTTCCTGTCATTCCTCCCGGAGAATAGTGGGTATAGAGGAGGGTTGGGAGATTATAGGTGAACATAAAGTAAACTTTGTTAGAGACAAGGACAAGATTGTTGTGAACAACCGCACACTTTACACGGCAGTACGATTTAAAGTTGAGCGCAGAGACATACGCATTAACGAACTCAAAATATATTTTCAAAACGGCGATAAACTGGAACCAAATATTGACGAAGATATACCGGCAGATCAATTGAGCAGGGTGATTGAATTGGGCAGGGAAGGCCGGTACATTGATTATATTGAGTTTAAGTACAGAACTCTGGGAAGCCTTTTAAAGGGAAGAGCCAATGTCCTGATTCTGGGGAGAAAATATTACAGGGGTTATTGAGGCTCTGCATCATGGCATGATAATAGTGATGAGTTAATTACTCTCTTACTATATATTTTTTATCAGGGGGTAAGCAATCAGGGAATGAAAGAATCGGAGGCGGATTAAAGATTGTTTACCCTATTTTATTACTCCTTATACAAACAATTTATAAAGAAGAAGCGGCCTTACGGGGCCGCTTTAAAAACTAACTGCTTGCTATATGAGAATTTTGAGATAGGACGTGTTTGATTGATGATGTAAAGTTGCAGCGGATTTTAGCCGGAGTCAATCATAACTGCTTTAAACCGTCTTAATTCCTTTCCGAACCGTTGTTTTCTTTGGATGAATTGATGTTGAGAGAAAACTCAATTAAAACCAATCGCTTTTGCTGTCAATCTGGCAAATCAGCTTAGTTTGGAACAGGCATTGATAACTGGCTTACATTCGCAATTCTTAAATTTTTAATTGTTATAATATGGTTGCTGAAAAAGGAACAATTTCCATCCACACCGAGAATATTTTCCCCATTATTAAAAAATTCCTGTACTCGGATAATGAAATTTTTTTGAGAGAACTGGTGAGCAATGCTGTAGATGCTACTCAAAAGCTCAGGCGTCTTTCTTCGCTGGGACAGTATAATAAGGATCTTGGCGATTTAACCATCCAGGTTTCTGTTGATGAAAAAGCAAAAACTATTACCATTAGTGATCGTGGTATTGGAATGACGGCTGAGGAAATTAAAAAATACATCAACCAGATTGCTT
Organism: Flavisolibacter sp.; assembly: GCA_017745135.1. Lineage (GTDB taxonomy): Bacteria > Bacteroidota > Bacteroidia > Chitinophagales > Chitinophagaceae > Flavisolibacter. The sequence goes on along the minus strand of JAGIAB010000082.1, from coordinate 7,698 downwards.
TTTCAGGGGCAACAGAATTTCTTGAAAAATTCAAAGAAGCTAAAGACGCCAACGAAATCATTGGAAAATTTGGTCTTGGATTTTATTCGGCTTTCATGGTGGCAGAAAAAGTAGAGATTGAAACACTCTCCTACCAGGAAGGTGCGGAACCGGCAAGATGGATCTGCGACGGAAGTACCGAGTTTGAAATTACGGATGGAAGCAAACTCACAAGAGGAACTGATATTATCCTTTTCATCAACAAAGATTCGGAAGAGTTCCTACAGGAAAACCGCATCCAGGAAATACTGGACAAATATGCTAAGTTTTTACCTGTGCCTATCCAGTTTGGAACAAGAAGTGAAACCGTCGAAGATGGAAAGGATGAAAAAGGAGAAACAAAATACAAAACAGTTGATGTTCCTAACATCATCAACGATACCATTCCCATCTGGACCAAACAGCCTTCGGAATTGAAAGATGAAGATTATTTAAAGTTCTATCGCGAACTCTATCCTCTTTCAGAAGAACCTTTGTTCTGGATTCATTTGAATGTGGATTATCCTTTCAACCTTACCGGTGTACTGTATTTCCCCAAACTGAAAAACGATTTCGAAGTTCAGCGGAACAAGATCAAATTGTTTTCACGCCAGGTGTTTATTACGGATGAAGTAAAAGACATTGTGCCTGAATTTTTAATGCTCCTGCATGGTGTCATTGATTCGCCTGACATTCCGCTCAATGTTAGCCGCAGCTTTTTGCAAGCCGATAGCAATGTAAAAAAGATCAATAGTTACATCACAAGAAAGGTTGCCGACAAACTAAGTGAGCTTTTTAAGAAGGACAGAAAAGCCTATGAAGAAAAATGGAGCGATATCGGCCTG
>JAGIAB010000082.1:0-6825 GCA_017745135.1 Flavisolibacter sp. | reverse complement strand
CTGCTGACCAATACAAAAAATGAACACTTCACTTTGGATGAATACAATGCCAAAGTAAAAGAGTCTCAAACCGACAAAACCGGAAGAACGATTTATCTCTATACAATTGATGAGGAAAGGCAACATGCCTATGTTCAATCAGCCAATAAGAGAGAATATGATGTTTTGGTGATGAACACTCCTATTGACAATCATTTTATGCAGCACCTGGAAATGAAACTGGATAAGGTTTCTTTCAAAAGAGTAGATGCAGATGTACTGGACAAACTGATTGAAAAAGAAGATGCCGCTAAACATCAATTAACCGAAGAAGAAACCAAGCAGCTAAAGGAAGTATTTGAGAAAGCCATCAGCAATCCAAATATGAAAGTAGAGGTGGAAAGTTTATCGTCAGAAGAGTTACCGGTCACCATCACTATGGAAGAATGGATGCGCCGCATGAAAGACATGGCAAAAATGGGAGGAGGAATGAACTTTTATGGTTCTTTGCCTGACACTTATAAAGTTGCCATCAATGGAAATCACAAACTCATTTCAAAAATTCTTCAATCTGATAGTGAGCACGGGGTAGCCTTGGCAAAGCAGGCATTTGATTTGGCCTTATTATCACAAGGCCTGTTGAAAGGCGCTGACCTTACAGCGTTTGTTGAAAGAAGTGTAAAAGTGGTAAGTGAATAATTTTACTATCATTTGAACAATAAAAATCCCGCTGCTTCTAGCGGGATTTTCTTTGTAAGCAATTTCATGTGTTTACTATTCAGCCGAAGAAGCAAATTGATTTCTTGCAATTACTTGCGCTAAATGAGATTCCATATTGATCAGCCATTCCGGAATGGGATGCGTTACCTTCCATTTATTATAATGGTCTTTTTGCATTTCAAACATCGCGACAACTGACTCGCCGGAATTTACTTCCACGAAATATTTGCCACTGGGACAAGCCACTTTCCTGAAATGGACATCCAGTAATTTGTTTCCGTGCGGGATGTGTGTTGTAAAATTGTTCATACACACAAAGTAGATAGAGGCTTAATTTCAATTCATGACAAAAGTCAATCAAGAGTGCTGAATCACCAGTTTAGAAACTGATTGTTGTCAATTATTACAAATAATTAAAGTTTGAGGGGAGTAGTTTTGTGTTCACCCATGCGACAACGTTAGTGCAGGTACCTGAAGACCCTTTGCCGGTATTGCTCCAATTCATCTTCAGTACTGAGTTCATCAAACTTTTCACTCTTCCCATTTTTATCTTTCCGAACAAGAAGCACTTTTTCTCCATTTACGATAGTGCTTTTTGCCCTGAAGAAAATGGTTTCCAGTTCATTCTTATCATTTAGTGTTTGCAATTCTTCAATTTTGGAAACTTCAATAACATACTCTCTCATAACAATATTTTTACCATCCGCCGCTGGCGCCACCACCGCCACCGCTTCCACCGCCAAAGCCTCCAAAACCTCCGCCACCGCCTGACCAGCCTCCACCTCCTCCGGACCAGCCACCGCCGCCAAAACCACCTCCCCGGCTCGCCCTTCCCAACATATCTCCCAGGATGAAGGGGCCTAGCCATCCGCTTCCTTTGCGTGACATATATCCTCCACCCCTGCTTCCACCACCGCCAAACATGCTAAGAATAACGATCAAAATAATAATGCCGACAATGATCCTGCCAATGCTTACACCCTTGTCCTCCCCACCTCTATTTCTATATCCTTCGGGTGCTTTGTATTCACCTCTTGCAGCCTCCATTATTGAATTAATTGCTGCATCAAAACCACGGTAATATTCCTGGTTACGGAAATTCGGACGCAAATCATTTTCAATGATGGCCTTTGCTGTAATGTCGGGTATCACGCCTTCCAAACCATAACCCACTTCTATTCGAAGTTTGCGTTCTTCCATAGCTGCCAAAAGAACAATACCATTGTTATTCTTTCGATTGCCAACTCCCCAATCTCTCAGGATCTTTAACGCAACATCTTCAATTGGATACTCTTCACCATTAGCTGTAATTGTTGGAAGAATTACGATAGCTATTTGATTAGAGGTGCTGTCATCATAAGCTACCAGCTTTCTTTCCAGCGCATCAACTTGATCTTGTGTTAGAAGATTGGCAAAATCATTTACCAATCGCGGAGGGGTTGGTCTTTTTGGAACTACTTTATCAATCTGCGCAAATGCACAAACAGAGAACAACAAGCTTATGACCAGTGCTAATTTCTTCATTCTTTACCTGCCAAAAACAATTTCATCGGGCAGCTCATTTTTATCTGTATCTGAATTATAGGGAAAATACAATTTAAGGGCTTCGCCCAGATCGAGGATTGCCTGGCAAATACCGTCGGCTAATTTTTGATTTCTGAATAGAAGCAACATTTTTTTTACTTCTTCCTCCCAATATTTCTGACCCACTTTTTGATGAATGCCTTCATCACCAAATACTGCAGCCTGTTTGTCCTTTACAGCAACATAAATAAGAGTGCCGTTGCGCAACTCGGTTTCATTCATCTTCAGGCTGAAAAAAATTTCCTGTGCCCTATCCAGAGCATTCACATATCTGCATTTCGATTCCACAAAAATCCTCACTTCGCCACTCGTTTGCTGTTCGGCTTTTTGAATGGCTTCAACCAACTGCTGTTGCTCTTCTGCCGTGAAGAAATCTTTTTTCGTTTGCCAGGGAAAAATCTTCATTATTTAATATCGAAATTGATGTCAGGAGGATTTTGACTTGCCGGATCAGCTTTGTAAAATGCCCTTTGATGATAACCAAGAAGTCCTGCAAAAATATTATTTGGGAATAACCTCACTTTGAGATTATAAGCATTGACTGCACTATTAAAATCTCTTCTGGCCACATTAATACGATTTTCTGTTCCTTCAATTTGTGTTTGAAAGTCGCGGAAAGCCTGTGTGGTTTGTAACTGAGGGTAAGCTTCCGCAACAGCCATCAAACGACTGAATGAGCCTTGCAATTGTGCCTGTGCCTGTTGAAATTGTTGCAGGCTTGTTGAATCATTTAGATCTACCCTTACCGAAGTAGCACGTGCTCTTGCATTGATTACATCCGTCAAAGTGCCTTTTTCAAAATTAGCTGAACCTTGTATAGTTTTTACTACGCTGTTATATAAATCCATTCGGCGCTGGTAGTTGGTTTCTACATTACTCCATGCATTTTGAACGTTAGTATCTGCGGTTGCTAATCCACGCTGCTGATTACATCCCCAAAAAAATAAAATGGCGATCAAGCCAAGTACAACCCAGAGAATAGGACTTCTGCGTCTCATGTTTTAGTTTTTTATTGTTTAAATGTACTTGAAAAGTACGGTAGGGTCTATAACAAATTACACACCATGTTCAGTGGTGTGTAATTCTGTCATAGAAGCACAATCTTAAAATAGTTTAAGCATTTTTAATGGCAGCGATGCCCGGCAGTTCTTTTCCTTCAAAATATTCCAGCATTGCTCCGCCACCTGTAGATACATAGCTCACTTTATCCGCAAAACCAAATTGATTGATGGCAGAAACACTGTCGCCACCACCAATTAATGAGAAAGCTCCTTTTTCAGTTGCTTCTGCAATAGCTTGTGCCACGCATTTGGTTCCATGCTGGAATTTTTGCATCTCAAAAACTCCCATCGGGCCATTCCATAAAATGGTTTTGGAATCGAGAATGACTTTAGTGAACATCTCACAAGCCATCTGTCCAATGTCCAATCCCATCCATCCATCAGGAATGGTATTACTCAATGCAGAAGAGATCTCTGCATCTTCAGCAAATTTGTCGGCAATGATAGAGTCAGAGGGAAGATGAATGGAAACACCTTTTGCTTCTGCTTTTTTCAAAAGATCTTTTGCGGTATCGAGACGGTCTTCTTCCACCAATGATTTACCAATTTGTCCGCCCATGGCTTTAAAGAAAGTGTACGCCATACCACCACCAATGATAATATCTGTTGCTCTTTCCAATAAATTTTCAATGATGAGAATTTTATCGGAAACTTTTGCCCCGCCAATAATAGCAGTGAAAGGTTTTTCAGCGCTGTGCAATACTTTTTCTGCACTGCTTACTTCACCTTCCATCAGCAAGCCAAACATTTTATTTTCCCTGGAAAAGAATTTTGCAATCACTGCAGTCGATGCATGCGCCCTGTGTGCCGTACCAAAAGCATCGTTAACGTATACATCGCCAAGCTTTGATAATTTTTCGGCAAAGCCTTCATCACCTTTTTCTTCTTCTTTATAAAAGCGCAGGTTTTCCAGCAGTAAAACTTGTCCGGGTTGTAAGGCCTTTGCTTTTTCAACCGCTTCTTCACCAATGCAATCATTGGCAAATTCAACTTCAGTACCCAGCAATTCACTAACACGGCCCAATAAATGTTTCAGTGAATATTTTTCTGCCGGGCCTTCTTTGGGTCTGCCAAAGTGCGACATTAAAATAGCACTGCCTCCATCTTTCAAAATCTTTTTGATGGTTGGAACCGCTGCCCTGATTCTTGTATCGTCTGTAATGTTGTATGCTTTATCAAGAGGAACGTTGAAGTCAACACGGATCAATGCCTTCTTTCCTTTAAAATTAAAATCCTGGAACTTGCTCATGACTTTGGTTTTGAGTTGAGATAAAAAACCCCAACACTTTCGTATCGGGGTCCAGTGGTCTTTATTTTTGAATCAGTTGAGCGAAGTAGTGTACGGTGCGTACCAACTGTGCTACATAACTGGCCTCGTTATCATACCAGCTAACCACTCTTACCAATTGTGAATCACCAACGGTTTGAACTCTTGTTTGAGTCGCATCAAACAAGCTGCCATAATTACTTCCGATGATGTCACTGCTTACGATTTCATCTTCGGTATAACCATAGCTTTCGTTAGCTGCTGCTTTCATAGCAGCATTGATTTCTTCCTTAGTGGTTTTCTTGCTGACAATAGCAGTCAACTCAGTAATTGAACCTGTAAGTGTAGGAACACGTTGAGCAGAACCGTCCAGTTTACCTTTTAGGCCAGGCAATACCAAACCAATTGCCTTGGCGGCACCTGTACTGTTCGGAACAATATTTTGAGCAGCAGCTCTTGCTCTTCTCAAATCGCCTTTCGGGTGAGGAGCGTCTTGTGTATTTTGATCATTCGTATAAGCATGGATGGTAGTCATCAAACCATTTACAATACCGAAAGTATCATCCAGCACTTTAGCCATTGGAGCTAAACAGTTGGTAGTACAAGATGCACAGGAAATGATGCTTTCAGAGCCATCCAGAATATCGTGGTTTACATTGAATACAATTGTTTTCAAATCACCGGTTGCCGGTGCAGAGATCACAACTTTTTTAGCGCCTGCTTTTAAGTGAGCTTCAGCTTTTGCTTTATCGGTGAAGAAGCCTGTACACTCCAGTACAACATCTACCTGGTGATCGCCCCATGGAATTTGAGCAGGATCTTTTTGAGCATATATCTTTATTTCTTCTCCATTTACCAGAATCGAATTTTCAGTTGCCTTTACATCCTGACCAAAACGGCCCTGTGCGGTATCGTATTTCAGCAAGTGTGCTAAAACCTTAGGACTGGTGAGATCATTGATAGCAACTACATCAATGCCTTCCATATTATAGATCTGGCGATAAACGAGACGACCGATGCGGCCAAATCCATTTATGGCAACTTTAACTGTACTCATAATTCAAATTTTAATTTTTTAATGCGGGGCGAAGTTAAAGAAGTTTCAAAATTTTTAAGGATGACTTTCATTAGTTTATTAGATGATGATGGCTACCAAAAAAAGCGCTAAACTACGATGCCCAAAACAGGATTTTGAAAGGAAGCTCTTCCGGATGAGAGAGAAGAGTTATTCTGTTGCCGGCAAATTGCTACTATCGCCACCGGTTGTGTCACTCACTGCACCGTTCAGAACTTTATTGAGCATAGCGAAAGTTTCATTGCTGATTGAAAGACTTTTCCATCCCAGGAAGTTTGAACCACGGAGACACGGAGGCAGGGAGTTTCACAGAGAGAGCTTCCTCCGTGTTTCTCTGTGTCCCTTGTGTCGCTGTGGTTCAAAAAAACACTTTGCTGTTATAATCTTTGAAACCCGTTAAAGACTGTTTGGACTTTGATGATAAGAATTACCGAACGATGAACGGAGCGTCGCAAATCAAGTCAAATAGCAGCAATGCAGGTTGGTTCATAAAAATCAATCAATCGGTTCTTCAACAAGCTTTAAACTTGTCGGCTTGCCTTCTACCACTTTTTTAAATATTTCCATATTGACCGCGTTTTCACTTTTTGCAATAACAACAGTAGCAACTGAATTTCCAATCATATTGGTAATTGCTCTTGCTTCGCTCATAAACCGGTCGATGCCAATGAGCATAGCAAGGCCTTCTACAGGCAAAATTTTCATGGCGATCAATGTAGAAGAAAGAACGATAAAGCCTCCCCCGGTTACTGCAGCAGCACCTTTACTGGTGAGCATCAAAATCCCAATGATGGTTAGCTGCTGGCCAATAGAAAGTGGAATATTAAAAGCCTGCGAAATAAATAAAACAGCCATGCTTAAATAAATCGTCGTTCCATCCAGGTTAAAGCTATAACCGGTAGGAATTACTAATCCAACAACGCTTCTGTCGCAACCTGCAGCTTCCAGTTTTTGCATTAGGTTGGGAAGTACGGCCTCGCTGCTGCTGGCGCCAAGTACAATTAAAATTTCGGCTTTAATGTAACCAAGCAACTTCCATAAACTAAAACCATAGAATCCTGCAATAAGGTTAAGCACAATAAAGATGAAAAAAAGAGACGTGAGGTAGAAACTTAACATCAATGTTCCGAGTACTGCAA
>JAGIAB010000081.1 GCA_017745135.1 Flavisolibacter sp. | reverse complement strand
GGTTTGCACCTTATGCAAAATTGTACAAAGACGTATATGAAAATGCAGGCCATTCAAGTAAACAATTGCAACTAGGCATCAACTCACACACCTACATTGCTGAAACATCGCAACAGGCAAGAGATGAGTTTTATCCGCCTTATTCCGAAGTAATGAACCGGATTGGCCGAGAACGCGGATGGAGTGGGATGAGCCGTGCAGATTTTGATGCCGGTACCAAACCGCAGGCGCATTTATTAGTAGGAAGCCCCCAGGAAGTGATTGATAAAATTTTATACCAACACAGCATCTTTGGTCACACCCGCTTTTTAGCGCAAATGAGTATTGGTGCTATGCCCCACCACCAGGTAATGAAATCAATTGAGCTTCTTGGCAATGTGGTAGCTCCGGCAGTAAAAAAATATACTTTGGACAGTAGACAGGAGAAATAATTCACTTGAAACAATCAGAATATACGACAGCTCAGTCGCATTCCTAAAAAATTATAGCCTCCTTTTTTCAAAATAGAATTTTCAGGAAAAGAAGGCATACCTGGCACTTGCAGCAAGCGCAATTCACTGCTGAATTTATTTTTACGGCAGCCAACAGAAGGAACGATGGCAAAGAGCGTAGCTGCATTACTACTGGCTTTAATAACACTCCCTACTTCCAATCCGAGAAACATCTTTCCAAAATTGTAACGGGCACCTAAAAGCAATGGCACCAACGCGAAATGGTCATCGGAACTTCCATCCCAATACTCCACTTTCCCTTTAAAATAATTGTAACCTGCACTTGCCGTCCCGGCAAAATGGCCGGAAAATGCATGTACTCCTTTTAAGCTTATGCCGGGACCACTGGTTTTGTTGAATGCATGTTTGAGATGGCTATTGTATTCAACACCGGCCCACACTTCGTTTTTTTGACCAAACACAAAAACACAGAAGACCAGGGTTACTGCAAGCAAAATAACTTTCTTCATAACAGGTTTTTAAAATCTACAATCGCTTAAGCCAAAGGGCTTCCATATTTACTTTATGATTGTAAACGGCCAGGTAATTTGGTATGCAATAATATTCTTTTTGAAACGAAATACTTTCCCAGGAAGGAGACAGATCATTCTTAACACTCATTCTCCTTTAATTTAATCCGCACTTATTTACAGAAAGAATCTTTAGAGCACACTAAGTATTTCTTCTAAATTTTATTTCGAAAATAGGTTTCCCGTGCCTGCCGCTATAGATTTGCAATCACTCATTATACCTAACCTTATGAACATACTTGAAACAAGCTATGGACGATTTCATATTTACGTGAATTACCTTCCTTCACAGGACGAGAATTTAATCCATCTTTCTTTCGTTGATAAAAACAACAAAACGCATATTGTATTGATGCGACAACTTAATGGCAAATGGTTTTTTGCAAATCCTGAAACCCTCTCTGACTGGATCATTGGTTTGGAGGAACAGTTCGATATCCTCATTACCGGAGAGATACTAAAAAACTATCAGCCATTGGTAACGGCCATTTAATATTAAGGCCGGCAAGCCAACCCTTGAAAACAGACTGTTCTTAAAACAGCATTTCTCTGCCGGATAAGGGTGAATTCAATACTGTTTTTCCGCGTCCGATCGTTGCATAATTGAAAAACTTCTTTCTGAAAAATTCAAGGCGGTTAATTTTGCGGGCATTAATTATTTCGAACCTTATCCAGGATGGAAAAAAAATGTTCAAAATGCGACACAGCATTTACCTGCAAAAATGAAGAAAGAGGATGCTGGTGTGAAGGCGTTCAACTTTCGCAGCAAATGTTGCAATACCTGAGAGACCATTACAGCAACTGCTTATGCCCCGGATGTCTTTCTGAATTTTCAAGAGAGGATACAGGCTCGTTATTGAACGAAACAAAACATTGAAATGAAAATTGCGATCAACGGAATGGGAAGGATCGGGAGATTACTTTTCAGAAGATTAATTAATGATCCCCAAATTGAAATTGTTGCGGTAAATGATATCATGGATCCTGTAAACCTTGCTTACCTCCTGCAATACGATTCGGTTTACGGAAAATTTGAATGGCCGGTAGCCTATAAAGAAAAACTGGTTATCAACAACGGAAAAAAACTGCCTTGTTATTCTGAACCGGACCCGTTAAGGCTTCCCTGGAAAGATTTAAAAGTAGATGTAGTGCTGGAATGCACGGGAAGATTCACTTCAAAGCAATTAGCCTCGCAACATTTAAAAGCAGGTGCCAAAAAAGTATTGCTGTCCACAACGGGTTCTGATGACATTCCCTTATTGATCTTCGGCCACAACCATCAGCCGCTCACCAAAGAAATGGATATCGTGTCTCCCGGTGGATGTATGACCAATTGTTCCACTCACTTAATTTACCTGATGAATGCCATTGGCATTGAATCGGTCCACATAAACGTAATACATTCTTACACCTCAAGACAGGAATTGGTAGATGCCCCACACAAAGATTTCAGAAGAGGAAGGGCCGCGGCCGAGTCCATCATTCCTGTTCCTGTGGATCTTGCCCGTTCTCTGGAAAAATTTTTTCCGCCCTTACAAAATAATATTGCTGCAGTAACAACCCGAGTACCGGTTGCTAATGGCGCCCTGGGAGATTTTACCTTTCAGTTTAAAGAGGAAGTAAGCAGGGAACAATTGAACGGCATTTTCAAAGAAGCAGCTTCAGGAGAATACAAAGGAATTTTAGAATACACCGAAGAACCCATTGTATCGCTCGATATTAAAGGCAATACACATTCGGCTATTATCGACGGCTCCCTTACATCAGTTGTAGGAAGACAGGCTAAAATATTTGCTTTTTTTGATAACGAATACGGATATACCAGCCGGATGATCGATTGGCTGATTTACCTGAGACAGTTTTTAAGCTGATGCACTGCATGGCAACTGCTCTTTAACTAACAGGAGTGGAAATCATTAGCTCAAGCAATATTTGGCTGAACCCTATTTTTGCAGGCTATGAACGCAAAACAAATCGCAGCAGACTACGCAGTGGAGTCTGTAAAAGATGGAATGACTGTAGGTATCGGCACCGGTTCAACTTCGGCTTTTGCAATTGAAGCACTCGGAAGAAAAGTGCAACAAGGACTTTTTATAAAAGCCGTAGCCAGTTCTATCCGGTCTGAAGAAGCGGCAACAAACGTTGGCATAAAACTGATCCCTTTTTCAGAGGTCGAGACCATTGATATTTACATTGACGGTGCCGACGAAGTAGACAAAGACCTGCACCTGATCAAAGGTGGTGGCGGTGCTTTGCTGAGAGAAAAAATACTTGCCTTCAATTCAAAAGAGTTTTTGGTTATTGTTGATAGTTCAAAACTGGTGGAGCATCTGGGTAAATTTCTTTTGCCTGTTGAGATCATTCCGTTTGCCATGGAGTTAACGCTGAAGCAACTTCAAAAACTGGGTTGCACCACAAAGGTTCGCCAGGATGGCAAGGAGCCGTACATCACAGATAACAGCAATCTTATTATTGATTGCGATTTCAAAAGGATAGAACAGGTAGATCAAATACACCAGTCCATTAATGCAATTCCCGGCGTGGTTGAAAATGGATTGTTCACAAAAAACATAGTGAGCAAAATAATCGTTGGTTATGAGAGTGGCGAAGTAAAAGTGATTGAGAAATAAACAACGCAAATTTATTTGGTGATGCTTTAAATTGAATTCATGGCAACACAAAAACTTCCTGAAGTATGGCTAAGAGGCCCGCTTGAAAATATTCCTTCTCTTTTGCAGCCCGTAGCCCACGCTCTTTTGCAGGCAAGAGAAGAAGTGAACGAATTAATGAAAGACTTCCCTGATGAACTACTATGGGTAAAACCAGCGGGTGCTGCCTCCGCAGGTTTTCATTTGCAGCATTTTAAAGGTGTGCTTGACCGTTTGTTTACTTATGCCAGGGGCGAAGCTTTATCTGAAGAACAGTTGGTTGCTTTAAAGGCAGAAGGTGATCCTGAAAAAACGAATGCAACTACTGTGGAATTGGTTCAGGCCTTCAATCGACAAGTTGATAAAGCGCTGGAACAATTGCAGCAAATCAACGAACAGACAGTTACTGAACACAGAGGTGTTGGGAGAGCACAACTGCCATCCACGGTAATGGGTCTATTATTTCATGCTGCTGAACATACGATGCGGCATTTAGGGCAGTTGATTGTGACTGTGAAAGTGTTAAAAGGTTATTCTTTTGACGTACAATAATCCTGCAAGACTGATTTCACATTAAGTAATGTAATTCGGTTGAAAGCTTTGATAATCGCTTGTACAGGCAGACTTACTCATAAAAAATTTCTTATCTTACTTTTTGTTTATGAGAAGTCTCTACGCCGTATTGGCATTGTTTGTTTTACAATTCTGTTTTTTAGAAACAGCGAGTCAGGAATTACGACCATATTCTATTCCTTTAAAAAAGGGAACTGTCACTCCACCGCCTGGTTTAGATGAGCAGCTTATAGCTCAAATAAACAGATCGGTTTTAGAAGGACCGGCGGTTATAATTTTACAATTCCTAATTATCCCAACTGATAAAGAGAAAACAACTCTTTCTCTAAATGGCGTACGACTGCTAAATTACCTCGGCGGCAACGCATACGTGGCAAGCATTCATCAACCTTTGAAAAAGGTTATTCTGACTAATGTGAGTGCTCGCAGTATTCTTTCCATTGCATCAAGTGACAAATTGAATTTTTCATTACGGGATGTACAAAAGGATACCATAGTTATTGTAAGCATTTTTCCTTTTATTACCAGTAATGATGCCATTGCGCTGTTGAATAAAAAAGGATTTACTTCAAAAAAAGAATATGGTGAAGGCATATTGGAAGTTCAAGTACGTGCTGGCCGTTTAAACGAACTTGCTCAATTTAAATTTATCGAATACATCGAGCCGCCGCTGCCTTTACCTATAGAACTCAATTATAAAAGCACCCAGGGAACACGTGCCAATTTGCTACACTCTCCCGACTACAATTTAAATGGCGAAGGCATCGTATTTCAAGTCAATGAACTTCCCGGTTACCCGCAAGGCCATATTGATTTTATGGGCCGGTCAATTAATGGACTGACACAAACATCTGGCAACTATCATCCAACTCATGTACATGGTATTATAACTGGTGCAGGACTCGTAAATGAATTATATAAAGGATATGCACCGAAAGCCAGGTTTATTTCATCGGGTCCTGCTACTTCAAGTATTCCAGCTAATGTTGTAGCCTATGGAGTTGACCTTACAAACAATTCATATGGAAGTGGTGGTATTTGCCCGGGTAACCCGGCAAACATCAATAGTGCTGGCGCCTCATTTATTGACAGGATGGCAATTAATTTCAAAAGCCTGATTAATGTTTTTGCAGCGGGCAACTCAGGGTCTGAGCAATGCCCTTTGTTTCCATCAGGTTACAATACGATTTATTCTGGCTGGCAATCTCTCAAATCTATATTAACTGTGGGAGCTGCTTCAGCTAATGGCGAATTAGCCAGCTTTTCATCTAAAGGTCCTGTGTACGGCCGACTAAAACCTGAGATAGTAGCACCAGGTGCTAATATTGTATCATCAACGCCTAATAACTCCTACGGATATAATAACGGAACCAGCATGTCTTCTCCCGCAGCCGCCGGAGGATTGGGTCTTTTGTATCAAAGGTATATGCAATTATATGGTTCAAAGCCTGAAAATGCGCTAATGAAACCATTGCTATGTAATTCTGCAACTGATCTTGGTACTCCGGGTCCAGATTATGCTTATGGATTTGGGTTCATGAATTTAAACAGGGCTGTTCAGGCTTTGGATGCAGGATATTTTTACAAAGACTCTGTCAGCAATCAATCCACAAAGACAAAAACAATTACTGTTCCGCAAGGAATTACTCAACTAAAGGTAATGTTGTATTGGACGGATCCGCCGGCCAGCCCTTTGAGCACCAAATCAATCGTAAATGATCTTGATATTAAGTTGATCACACCTGATGGAACTACTATTCTTCCGCTGGTGCTTGATACAGTTCCTACATTAGTTATGAATGCTGCTAAACAAGGTGTGGATCGCATTAATAATATAGAACAGGTAGTAATTGACAACCCTACTGCTGGTAATTATACGGTAAAGGTTGATGGATATGAAATAGGTGAAGGAGCTACCCAGGCTTTTTATGTAGTATACGATCTTGTACCTAACGCAATTCAATTAACATTTCCCACAAATGGAGAAGTTCTTGCACCGTCTGATGTTATCAGTGTTCAATGGGATAACTGGGGAAATAAAAGTTCTACTTATACTTTGGAATTTTCATCCGACATTGGTCAAAACTGGCAAACTATTTCTTCGTCGGTTAATGCAGGCACAACATCCTTCGATTGGACAGTACCTTCAATTATTACTAACCAGGCACGTTTGCGCCTCACCCGGAATACTGATGGCAAAGTTTCGTTATCCGGAACATTCCGCATACTTGGTGTACCCACATTGCAACTATCTTCTTCTCAATGTCCAGGTTCTATTGCAATGCAATGGTCGCCGGTTACGGGTGCTACTGAGTATGAAGTAATGTGGTATCGAAATGGAGATATGATACCTGTTAAAACAACGACTGCAACCAATTATACCTTCAGAAATCTTTCAGAAGATTCAGCATACTGGTTTACCGTAAGGGCAATAAACACTGGTTTGCCGGGAAGAAGAGCTTCTGCACTTTCACGAAAGCCGGATAGTGGTAATTGCAGTGACAGCAGTTACAACTACGATTTGAAAGCCGATGGACTGGCTTACCCTTTGGTTGGTCGACAGTTTACTTCAACACATATTGGTATCGAAAGTATCCACATGCGGATTAAGAATCTTGACGATAGCACGGCTTCAGGTTTTAGCGTTGCTTATTCAGTCAATGAAAGACCATGGGTAACTGAAATAATTGATACCAGCGTTGAGGCTAATAGCTCTTTGGAATATGCTTTTCAAACACCGTTTGATTTCTCCCAGGTCGGTAATTATACAGTACGTTTAGTAGTAAATAACCCTGCCGATCAAAATAAATTGAATGATACAGTTGTTGCTGTTGTAAGAAATCTCGCCAATGAACCAGTTGATCTACTGAAAGGTACTAATGAAGATCTTGAAAAAGCAGTAACAGCAGATTATACATCACCCTATACCGGCCTAAAAGGGCTTGACCGTTTTGATTATGACAAACCTTACACCTTTCCAATGTTACGGGTAGGAAGTCATTATGTACAAAATCCAACAAAGTGTTTCGAATTTACCTACTCATCTCCCAATGGGGATTATGACCGGGGACAATCTCTAATAGCTACCTACAATCTTTCGTTATTTGATACCTCCCAAACTTCGGCGGCTCTTGATTTCAGTTATGTTCACATCGTCGGAGGGCCTCCTTCAAATGATTCATTGTTGATTCGCGGAAGTGAACACGACCCATGGATATACATTGAAAATCTTTATCCCTCCGGGAGTACAGGACTTTTCGCTAAAGAATTTAAAGCAATACCAATTACTGACTATTTAAAATTAAACGGTCAAAATACATCTTCTTCTTTCCAGGTGCGATGGTCAACGTCAGTATCCTTTAATCCCCTACTGCTTGACAATATCAAAGTATACAATACCAGTAATGATGTTGCATTAAATAGCATTGATTCCCTTTTGCCATATAGTTGCGGGCTATCATCCAACACACCTTTAAAAATTACTGTGCAGAACAATAGCAAAATACCTGTTTCCAATCTCACAGTAAAATACCGTATCAATAATGGAACAATCGTTTCAGAAACTATTTCCTCTATACCTGCATCATCTGCATTAACCTATCAGTTCAACAAAACTGCAGACTTGTCCTCAGCAGCTACTTATACTATAGAAGCATGGATCGAACATTCAGGAGATACTTATACTGGTAATGATACGGCCCGCATCGTGATACGCAATCAGCTTTTGATTAAAGCCTTTCCACACATAGAAGATTTCGAAACGAATAACGGTGGATGGTATACTGGTGGAACAAATTCTTCATGGGAATACGGCAGACCAACATCTACACTAATTAGTGCTGCGGCAAGTGGAAACAATGCATGGAAAACGAATCTTGATGGCAATCATAACGCTCCGGAAACATCATGGCTCTACACCGGCTGTTATGATTTTAGCCAGTTATCCAAACCGGTTATCAGTATGAGTTTGGCCATGAATACTGACACTTGTGAATCACCAGGTTTCTGCGATAATATGCTTTTCCAGTTTTGCATAAACGGAACCGATTGGTATTTCATGTCAGCTCGTTCTGTTTATAAGTGGCAGCAATTTATGGCCTCACGATGGTACAACAGGTGGCATGTAGTAAGTCAGCGGCCAGTTGATACTCCTGCTGTCATTCAATTCCGTTTTCAATTCCGGGCTGATAACTATAATACATTTGAAGGCATAGGTATAGATGATTTTCATGTGTATGATTCAACAGCCGGCATTTATGAGGGCAACAGTGTTAATCTTATTCAATCAGTTAATCGAGCAGGTGCGTGGACAGAATTCATGAAAGACGACAAATTGCTTGCTGCGGTACAGTCTCAAAATTTAGGCAAGGTTCAATTACAAACCTATTCACACTATGGAGCTGTCCGCAATTTTCATGGACAATACTATCTCAACCGAAATTTTGTATTCAAACCTGAAAACCCGTTAAGCGACTCAGTAATCCTTCGTTTGTATTTTACAGATAAAGAATCCGATTCTCTTCTATTTGCAAGAAATTGCAGTAGCTGTACACTTCCTAGAAATGCATATCGCTTCGGAATTAGTTACTATAAGAGCAGTGATAGTACAGAGTTGGATAGTTCGATATTAAATAACCGAAAAGGCGAATGGAGTTTTATTTCAAATGAGAAACTGAAGATCGTTCCCTTTATGACTGGTTACTATGTAGAGTTCAAAGTGAGAGATGCGGGTGAATTTCGTTTGAGTAATGGAGGCCTGGATGGAAGAAGCGATTTGCCCGTGGTAATTCAACAATTCTCTGCAGATCGAATTTTATCAAACGTTAATTTGAAATGGAGTACTGCCCAGGAAATTAATATCCATCATTTTGAATTGGAAGTGGCGAATGGAAATGAAGCCTTCCAATCAGAGCAATTTGAAAAGATTGGTGAAGTAATCAGCAAAGGACGATCTGTAGTTTCACAATCATATAGTTTTATTGATAACATGCCGGACAAAAAAGCTGTTCGTTATTACCGCGTCAAAAACGTAGATGCTTTTGGAAACTATAATTATTCAAAAGCAATTCCTGTTGTATTCAATGAAGAACTGGAATGGCAGGTATTTCCCAATCCTTCAAATGGGAAGTACAACTTGCTTTATCAATCAGCACCTGGTGACCAAATTCAACTCAGCATAATCAATTCCGTTGGTCAATTAGTAAAGCAAATGAATTTTACAGCGAATGGTTTTATCCAAAGACAGGATATTGATCTTTCGAAAAATGTCTTTGCTAATGGCGTATATGTTTTGCAAATAAAAGCACGGGAAAAAACACATGTTCTGCGATTGGTGAAACAATAAAACTCACATCCACAATTGATCTTTATTCTGACCTTGACGTATTCTATAATTATATCGATTAAAGAGCAAATTAGACTTACCTAAAATTATAAGATCTTCCAGCTTCAAATACCTCCAAAAACTTTTCGTAACAGGTTCAAAGGAAAAGATTTAGAAGCACCAAAAACCATTTGCTAATTTTCCCCTAGCATTCATCAATAAAAAAAGGGAATCTTAATTGATTCCCTTTTTATTTTGCTATGATATAATGACTACTCAAACAATCCTTCAATCGATAAATACCTCTCTCCTGTATCGTAATTGAAAGTCAAAATTTTTGAGCCTTTAGGAATTTCAGGTAGCTTTTTGGCAACGGCAGCCAATGCAGCTCCTGTTGAAATACCTACGAACAAACCTTCTTCCTTAGCAACCCGTTTTGCAAAATCGAAAGCTTCATCTTTTCCAACAGCAATGATGCCATCCAGTGCACCAACATTTAAAATAGAAGGAACAAATCCTGCACCTAATCCCTGCAATGGATGCGGGCCAGGACTTCCACCACTCAACACAGGAGATAGTTCAGGTTCCACTGCAAACACTTTTAAAGAAGGGAATCTTTGTTTGACTACTTCGGCAATAGCAGTAATGTGTCCTCCTACTATTGAAGATAATGTAGTGATCTATGCAGGTGCAACTATACTTGGCGGA
>JAGIAB010000080.1 GCA_017745135.1 Flavisolibacter sp. | reverse complement strand
AGGCATGTTGAGCAATTTTAAAGATGCAGGTGATCATGTAGTGTTGAATGGAAGCAAGATGTGGATCTCCAATGCACCGTATGCGCAGGTGGCGGTAGTTTGGGCAAAGAATGAAGGAGGTGAAGTGAAAGGATTGATTTTGGAAAGAGGCATGGAAGGTTTTTCAACGCCAACAACTCATGGTAAATGGAGTCTTCGTGCCAGCGCCACCGGCGAACTGGTTTTTGACAATGTAAAAGTCCCGAAAGAAAATATTTTGCCCAATGTAAAAGGAATGAAGGGTCCTTTGAGTTGTTTAACCAAAGCCCGTTACGGAATTGCATGGGGCGCATTGGGTGCGGCTATGGATTGTTACCATACGGCACTTCGTTACAGCAAGGAAAGGGTGCAGTTTGATCGTCCGATTGGTGGATTTCAATTGCAGCAAAAAAAACTTGCAGAAATGATCACGGAGATCACCAAAGCGCAACTCATGGCCTGGCGATTGGGAACGTTGATGAATGAAGGCAAGGCCACTCCGCAACAGGTGTCAATGGCCAAAAGAAATTCCTGCGAAATAGCCACTAACATTGCAAGAGATGCACGTCAAATGTTGGGCGGCATGGGCATCACCGGTGAGTACAGTATTATGCGCCATATGATGAACCTGGAGAGTGTGATTACTTATGAAGGAACACATGATATTCATTTGCTCATTACAGGAATGGATGTAACCGGGCTGAATGCTTTCGGCCCCCTGTCCCCCGGTGGGGGAACTTAGGTTGGAGAAACTTTTATTTATTCGACAGTCCTTTAAAAGGCGAGAGGTCAGATAGTGTTACTTTACTTTAGTTAGTTCTTTAAATTTGGTTGATGATTATGTAATGATCTTTGTTGCTATTATCAACGTTTGTTGTGTCACTCATTTGTACGTTCAGAACTTTATTCGCCATTATGAAAGTGTCATCTCTGAATACAAACTTTCTTAAGTGGTATAATCAGGTGCTTCGCGGAGCTCAGCATGACAAGCAAGAGAACTATTGGTTTCAAAAACTTTAACAATTGAAGTTCCTTATAAACAGTAACGCCTCTTACTTGTCATCCCGAGGAACGAGGGATCTGTGCTTAGTGTTGTAACGGATATTGAAAAGAGCAGTGAAGTTTGTGATTTTGATGATAAGCGATAAGAACGTACAAGAGTGCGACGCAAGAAAAGCTCAATAGTAGCAATGTGTTGGGTACATAAAAAAATAAATTTTCGAATTGAAACAATTTCAAAATAACAAAGACAAATCAAATTTATCCCGATAGCTATCGGGACCCCACCGGGGGACAGGGGGCTTTATGAAAATATTCCTGATCGGTTTTATGGGCTGTGGTAAAACACACTGGGGAAAAATCCTGAGCGAAAAACTTAATTTTCCTTTCTTCGACCTCGATGAAAAGATTGTTGAACACAAAGGGAAATCCATTCCTGAAATTTTTGCATCGGAAGGAGAAGAACAATTTCGCTTACTGGAAAAAGATGTGCTGTACTTGCTAAGCGAGAGTCATGAAAACTTTGTAATGGCAACAGGTGGAGGTACACCTTGTTTCTTTAACAATATTGATTACCTGAAAAAGCAGGGAACCGTTGTTTGGATCAATTGCTCTACAGATTGCCTGTACAAACGCTTGATAAAAGAAAAAGCGAAAAGACCACTCATTGCTAACATTCCGGATGATGAGCTCAAGTCCTACATCATTAAAAAATATTCGGGCCGGAAAATTTTTTATCAGCAGGCGAACGTTATCTTGCCCGAAGAAGTCATTACTATTGAAAACCTTGTGGACAAGATCTTCCACGCAAATGCTTAACCATGAAACTGTTTTTAATCCTTGGAACGCTTTTAGCCGGATTGGGTGTTGCACTCGGCGCTTTTGGGGCGCATGGACTGAAAAAACTGGTAGATGCTGAAACCGTATCGATTTACCAAACAGGAGTGCAGTACCAAATGTACCATGCATTGGCCCTGATCCTTGTGGGCATTCTTGCACAACGAATGGACAACTCGCTTTTCAATTATGCCGGCTTCTTTTTTATAGGAGGTATTGTTTGTTTTTCCGGTTCGCTTTATCTGCTTTCCTCGTTCAGGGCAATGAATAAAGTGGTTCCGGGCTTTGTCTATCCGATCACGCCATTGGGCGGAATTCTGTTTATTTTAGGATGGATTCTTCTTTTATTTGCGCTTCTTAAAAAATAGTTTTTATTTTGGCCGGACAGGCGTCCTGCCTGCATTCAACGGGACGGTTCATTATCTTTGTTTTTATGGCTAACAAGCTAAAATCCAATACACCGGCAACTGCTGAAAAACCAGTAGTAAAAGAAAAAGCGGAGAAGGCAGAAAAAGCATCAAAGCCGAAGCCTGTTGCCAAAAAGAAACCTGCACCTCAAAAATTTCAGAACGATAAGGAAGAAAAGGTTGATCTAAAAAAACTGGCTAAAGACGAACGTACCTGGAAGATCATTGGTACGGTTTCTCTTCTGATTTCCATATTTCTTTTCATTGCATTTGTTTCGTACTTGTTTACCTGGGATGATGACCAGTCGCAGGTGCTGAACAGGGGCGTTGCTTTTTTGTGGGATAACGACAAGGAAAGTGAAGTATCCAATCTTCTTGGCCGGTTGGGAGCTTATAGTTCACACAACCTCATTTACAACGGTTTTGGATTAGCATCATTTTTATTCTGCACCTTCTTTTTTGTAGTAGGAATTAATCTTCTTTTTGAGCGCAAAGTTTTTTCGATCTGGCGAAACCTGAAATATGTAACGATTGGTTTGTTGATCGTTTCAATTTCTCTTTCTTTCTTATTCTCTTTCGCCAATTTTCCATATGGTGGTAAAGTAGGCGACATGATCAGCCAATGGATGATTGGCCTGGTGGGCACCATTGGAACAGCAGCCTTGTTGATTGTTGTTGTAGCTTCTTATCTTATCTGGCAATTCAATCCTTCGTTTAACCTGCCTGAGAAAAAACCAATACCTGTTGCGGAAAACAATGAAGAAGCCGAGGGAGCAAAACTTATTGTGGATACAAGCCTGCTGAATGAAAAAACAGTGAATGACCTGTATGCCGATGAAGAGAAAACCGCTGTTTCTGAGAAGGGAAATTTGCTGAAAGGTGAAGGTGAAATGGTGCTGACCATAAACAATGAAGACGCCAACAGTGAATTTACGCTTACCGAAAAAGATGAACCCGAAGAAGAGGAAGAGCAAGAAGATGATGTTTCCGAAGAGTTGACGGCAGATGAACCTATCGTTGAAAAGGAAATCGCAGATGATCTTCTTCACAAACATGATCTTCCGGTTGAACCTGTTGTGCAAGGGCCTCAACCGAAAAAGAAGGAAGAACCCACTCCTGCAAGCGATCTGGAACTGGAAATCAAAACGGCTGAAGAAGAACCAGAAGAGGAAAACAAAGAAAAAGATTACAGTGATTTGCCTCCTTACGAACCTACGCTGGATCTTCGCGATTATAAATATCCAAAGATTGATTTGCTGGAAACCTACAGCAATGAAAAGATTGTTCAGGATCCTGCTGAACTGGAAGCCAACAAGAACCAGATCATCAACACACTTAAGAACTACGACATCACGATACAAAAGATCAGTGCTACCATTGGTCCAACAGTTACATTGTATGAAATTGTTCCCGCAGCAGGTGTACGTATTTCAAGAATCAAAAATTTGGAAGATGATATAGCGCTAAGCCTTGCTGCTTTGGGCATTCGTATCATTGCACCCATTCCCGGAAGAGGAACCATTGGTATTGAAGTGCCGAATATCAAGAAGACCATCGTTAGCATGAAAGGGCTTTTGTCTTCTGAAAAATTCACGCACAGCAATTATAATTTGCCGATAGCCATTGGCAAGAAGATTGACAACGAAAACTTTATTGTTGATCTCACCACCATGCCGCACCTGTTGATGGCCGGTGCCACAGGACAAGGTAAATCGGTTGGTTTGAACGCCATTCTGGTTTCGCTTCTTTATAAAAAACATCCTTCGCAATTGAAGTTTGTTTTGGTCGATCCGAAGAAAGTTGAATTAAGCATCTATCGCCATATTGAAAAACATTTCCTCGCCAAGTTGCCTGGTGAAGAAGATGCCATCATCACCGATACCAAGAAAGTGATCAATACACTCAATGCTTTGTGTATTGAAATGGATAATCGTTATGATCTGTTGAAAGAGGCCGGAGCAAGAAATATTAAAGAGTACAATGAAAAATTTACCAAACGGAGATTGAATCCGCAAAAGGGACATCAATATCTTCCTTTTATTGTGTTGGTGGTAGATGAATTTGCAGATTTGATCATGACAGCCGGCAAAGAAGTGGAAATGCCGATTGCACGACTGGCTCAATTAGCCCGTGCTGTGGGAATTCATTTGGTGATTGCAACGCAACGTCCATCTGTAAATATTATCACGGGTACCATCAAAGCCAACTTCCCTGCACGTATTGCATTTAAGGTGTCTTCTAAAATCGATTCGAGAACCATTTTAGATGCAGGTGGTGCCGAACAATTGATTGGTAAAGGAGATATGCTTATTTCCTACAATGGCGATATTACCCGTTTGCAATGTGCTTTTGTGGATACGCCTGAAGTGGAAAAAGTTGTGGAATTTATTTCAGACCAGCGGGGCTATCCGCAAGCATTTATGCTGCCTGAATACGTTGACGAAAAAGAGCTGGAAGGAAAGGATTTTGATACATCTGATAAAGATCCTTTGTTTGAAGATGCAGCCCGGCTGATCGTTCAAAACCAGATCGGTTCTACATCATTATTACAGCGCCGGATGAAACTCGGCTACAACCGTGCAGGCCGCCTGATGGACCAGTTGGAGGCTGCCGGTGTTGTTGGTCCCAACCAGGGAAGCAAGGCAAGAGAAGTGTTAATTAAAACGGAAGCGGAGTTACAGGAGTATCTGGAAACTCTAAGCTAACGTTAAGAAAAAATGCCCTTTTAAACATCGATTCCCCGGGTTCCTCTAACAGAACAGCAAAGAATTATCTTTGCGACGATCTTTAAATGAAATAGAAATTTTGATGAAAAAATTATTTACGTTTTTAATGCTGGCCTCGGTTGTATTTGCAGATGCACAGGTTAAGGATCCGGCTAAAAATCCGACTACGAATGACCCTGCAGCAAAAAAAATCCTGGATGCAGTAAGTGCCAAATTCAAAACCTATAAATCTCCACAGGCGGTTTTTTCATATAAAGTAGAAAATGCGCAAGGTAAAGCTCTGTCCACCAAGAATGGAACCGTAATTATGAAGGGCAACAAGTATAAGGTGACGATGGATGGAATGGAGATTTATTCCGACGGGAAAACGAGCTGGAATTTTGATAAATCTGCAAACGAAGTAACCGTTAACAGTGTGGATGCTTCCGGCAATGCAATGACCCCACAAAAATTGCTGACTAATTTTTACGACAAGGATTTTTATTATAAGTACAATGGTGAAAAGAAAGAAGGTGGCAAAACGGTACAGGAAATTGAGCTGACACCCACAGATAAAAACAAATCCTTTCACAAAGTTTATTTGCTGGTGAACAAGGCTACTTCAACTATTTCCAGTGCAAGATTTTTGGAGAAAACAGGAGGCCGTTATGTGTATAGCATTACCAGCTTAAAAGGAAACGCCAGTGCGAAGGACAGCGATTTTACATTTGATAAAAGCAAGCATCCTGGTGTGGAAGTGGTGGATTTGAGATGATGGTTGTAGAAAATAGTAATAATGAAAAATCCCGTGATGAAGCGGGATTTTTCATTATAAGACCAAATTATCGTTCTCATCTAACTCCCAGAAAGGGTTATAAGCCACTTCAATTACATAGCCGTCCAAATCTTTAAAGTATCCGCTGTACCCACCCCAAAAAACTTTTTGCGCAGGTTTTATAATTGCAGCACCTAATGTTTCTACTTCTTTCAAAACATCATCTACTTCTTTTTCTGATTTTGCATTGTAGGAAAGTGTGAGTCCTGAAAATTCTGTGGGATTGTATTGAAGAGTGGTATCTTCTGCAAGTTCCTGCCTGGGATGTAACGCCAGCGTAATTCCACCTAAAGGAAATAGAGCTAATCCATCCACACTTTTTGGAGACCGTTTCCATCCAAGACCTTTCTCGTAAAAGTTTACTGATCTTTCAAAATTGTCAACGCCGAGCGTAATTAAACTGAGCTTCTGTCTCATGGGTAATTATTTTGCATTTTCGTCCACTTCAAATATCCCAAAAGTATTGTTGTCCGCATCAATAAAATAGCCTTGCCAGCATTTCCCCGGCACTGCAAATTTTGGAAGTGCAACCTGCCCACCATTTTTTAAAATCAGATCTTGTGTTTTATCAAAGTTCTCAACCTGGATAGAACAGCAAAAAGCATTGGTGCCGCTTTGCATTGGAGGAACCTGGGCGGGACGTTTTAGCAAGCCACCATTAATGCTATTCGTTTCAATGCGATAGTATTCGATCGGAAGATTTTCTTCTTTAAAAAACTTCCAGCCAAAAACGTTTTTATAAAACTCTAATTCTCTTACAAGGTTTGAGGATTGAATTTCAAAATAGCCGACTGTATTCATTTTATTTTGTTTTGAATGAAAGGCCTTTTTTCGCTAGTACTTCTTTCAGTTTGGGAAGCGATGTTTTTCCCATGCCGTGAAATTTCAGAATCTCTTCTTCACTAAATTTTGAAAGTTGCTCCAGACGGGTAATGCCATTATTCTCTAATGCACGCCTGGCAGGTGCCGCAAGTAAGGAAAGAAAACCATCTTTAGGTTTACGTTCTTCTTCACAGATTGGGCAGGTCGGACAATCACTCGTTTTATAATATTGATGGCCTTTGGGGCAGGTTCGTAAGGTAATGTTTGCGCTATTCATAATCTGGAGACATAAACTTTTAATGGGCCCAAAATTTATTGTTTTAAAACTTTTTTGGTGGTAAGGAGTTTGCCATTTTCATAAAGCTGGAGCAAATACATGCCGCTGTTCATTTTACCAACATTAATCCTATAGTTATTTACAACTCCGCTACTCAATTCTCTTCCTGTAACGTCTATTAAGCGATAATAAATTTGTGAGTTAGGCTGTTGCAATTGTACAAACAAATCACCTTTTGTTGGATTTGGATAGATAACAATATCGTTATTGATGATAGAGTCCTTCAAATACCCATCTATTTGAATATTGTCAAGACCAACAAATAAATATCCAGATTCATTTGTCGCCAATGATCCGTCATCCGCGATAAAACGAAGTCTGATGTTTTTGCTTTTGTATTTATCCAAATCAATAAAAACTCTTGATGGAAAGCTGTCCCAGATGTTTCGGCGGACAAGATTTACTGGTAAACTATCCGCCTCTCTTTTAAAAATATTTATCCATTTGTTTTCGAGGTAAACATCAATGGAAAAAGAAGGATGAGCACTGTTCCAGGATGCAAGTCCTGATAAAAAGTTGTAGTCAAAATGTAGTTTGATGTCCTTGTATTGTGTAAGGTCGAAAACTGGAGAGATAAGAGAAACTGCGCCACTATACATCGTCCCAAAAGTGTTGTACCGGTTATAATAGATCATACAAGTGCTATCAAAATTTCCTCTTAATGTACTTAACGAAAAAAAGTTCTTTTCTGCGATAAGCCAGCGGGCATCGGGAGCTGACGCCACAGACTTTGCTAATAACGAATCCTTCCATCCGTCTGGTAAGGCACAATTGTTAAAGTCTGCATTCAAAATTTTTGTGCTATTGGAACGATAATAAGGTGCGTTATAAAAAAATGTACTTGTGCAAGCTGAACTGATAGAATCCTTAATAATATCTATCCGATGCCTTGAACCATCTGCAAAAAGATTTTTAATTATAAACTGATTCTGACCACTTCTATCAGCCTGAAATTTCTTTTTGTCAACCTTGATGATATAATTGTCCAAGGAGCAGTTTTTGCACGTGTAATTTATTTGCAGATCATAAACGTCACCACGGTTGTTGATGGGTTTTCCTGAAATGATCAAAGAAGATGTGTTGAAAACAATGGAGCTAATAGGTCCAAGTTCGGTATCACTACGCTTCTTCTGCACCTGAACCTCATAAACAGTACACGATTTTAAGTTTCGGAGTGTTACTTTGCCCTCGGCCACATTCTGAATATTGCCTGACAAGTAATTCAGAGAGTCATACTCTTTAAACCTTACCACAGAATTTCCCGAGCTATTCCATTTTAAGCTGATACTATCCGAAGAACTATGGTAGGTTATGGAAAGGTCTTTTATATTTTCGCAAAATGTACCATCGCAGTCTGGCAAACAATTGCGAAAATTTACAAAATCGTGCAATGTTTTTTTTGAACTGTAGGATACTCCACCAAAATCAGCAAGGGTCGAAAATCTTGTACTAGAAGCAGAAGCACGGCTATCCATAATAAAGCCTTTTACATCTGGCTTCACTTCGTCATCATGCCTGCAGCCCAGAAGGTGACCCGTTTCATGCGCAACAAGCATACGCAAAAACGCCGGATCATCTGATAGGTATTTTAAGATTTGCCGCACCGGCTGATCACACTGAACGGTATTGAAAGATATACCTCCCAGAGACGTTCCACTAAGATCAAAGAGAGATCGCTGTGTCCACAACTGCATTATTGTATTGCCCTGATTGGGATAATATCGGGTAAGCCAGGTGTTCATTTCAAGCCCCAAATCCGGTGCGCTTTCTGTCTTGGAAAGAATATCGCATTCATGACAAACCGATATCAAAATTTCTTTTGCTTCAAATTTTATTTCATCAGCACCGATATCAGTACTACCATCTGTTCCAAGATTGAGTCTTGTAAACGCTCCTTCCGCAAGATTCAAATTGGAAAGCAACGCAGCTTCCACGGCATAAACATCGCCTCCAAATTTCTGATACATAGAATAATCAGCGACAGAAATAAACTTTACTTTTTTGCAGATCACATCCAATGGTGATTGCTCTTTTAAAGTCTTTTGCTCCTGGGCTTTCTTTAAAAAAGCTTCTTTATCCTGAACTCCACAGGAAAAGGTTTCATCACTGATTACATCCTTTCTCTCATAAACAATGTAATTATCTTTTTCTTCCTCATTTGTAAAGCGACCCAGTGGTTCAATGAAATATTCCTTCCCGTCAACTTGAATAGAACCATAAATAAAATCTTCTTTAATGGTTAGGCGAACCTGTTCGTCTTTACTACTTCCTCTAACTTTTCCCTTGTATAAAAAGTTAGCTTCAGATGAAACTGTTTGAGTTCCTGCAGGCGTAAGAATCTTTAAACGATAATCAGAATTTGAAATGTTTGATGGTTCAAGATCAATATCCCATTGTTTATCATTCCCAAAATTTAACCGGAAGGAAGGAACAGCATTTTGATGAACAAACTCAGAAAGTTTCTTGCTTTCCAATTGAAAAGAAGTAAAATGCCGAAACTTGCTTCTAAATGAATTGGTGTTCACTTTAATTGCTTTGCTCTCGAAAACAGGCAACTCTTTATGTTGGGCCAGAAGGGTTACAAATATTTGCAGGCAAAAAGCAAGAGTGACGATCCGTTTATTCATTTACTTAAAGGTTTGAAGTGAAAGCAGCATTGAAGTTTCGATTACATTTTTTATAAATATAATTCGCCTTTTAAAAAATTACAAATGCAGCAGTTCTTCAACCTCCGGACGACCGGTTATCTGAATCCTAAGTATATTTCCAAAAAAAATGTTTTGAGTAAATAATTTTCCCCGTGGAAGAACATAATCATCCAGATTGCTTAAATTTCATTTTCGTTCAATTGATTATGTCCATTCGGTTTCTTACAATAAAATCACCTAATAAATTTAATTCATGCTGAGATCTGTTTTTAAACTTTTGCTTACATTATTTGCCCTTACAACAAACTTCCTTCTTCTCGCACAACAACCCTTAATCAAAATCGATCTTACCAAAGAAACAGGCAACATGGATCCCGTCTGGGCCTGGTGGGGATATGATGAACCGAATTACACCTACATGAAAGATGGCAGGAAATTGCTTTCAGAGATTGCAGCGTTAAGTCCCGTTCCGGTTTATGTACGGGCACACAATTTACTTACTACCGGTGATGGAACAGCCGCTTTAAAATGGGGATCAACCAACGCCTATACAGAAGATGCCAATGGCAACCCTATTTACAATTGGAAAATTGTTGACAGTATTTTTGATACTTATGTACAACGGGGGATGAAGCCAATTGCAGAAATCGGCTTTATGCCGGAAGCTTTGTCAACACATCCTGATCCTTATCAACACAAGTTTGAGCCAGGCAAAAGTTACGGAACCATTTTCACCGGTTGGGCCTATCCTCCAAAAGACTATAAGAAATGGGCCGATCTTGTTTACAATTGGGTAAAGCATAGTGTTGACCGCTACGGGAAAAAAGAAGTAGAAAGCTGGTATTGGGAATTATGGAATGAACCTAATATCGGTTACTGGCAGGGCACTGTAGAGGAATATTGCAAATTGTATGATTATACAGCCGATGCTGTGAAAAGAGCATTGCCGACGGCGAAGATCGGAGGTCCGCACACAACAGGGCCGGCCAGTGCAAGTGCTGCTGCTTTCCTGCGAACATTTTTAAACCATTGCATTAGCGGCACTAATTACGCAACAGGTAAAATTGGTTCGCCCCTGGACTATATTGGTTTTCATGCTAAGGGTGCGCCACGTGTTGTTGAAGGACATGTAAGAATGGGAATCAGCAACCAGTTGAGAGATATTTACAAAGGCTTTCAAATTGTGGATTCGTTCCCGACACTCAGGCATCTGCCCATTATTATCGGGGAATCCGATCCTGAAGGTTGTGCCGCTTGCGGAATGGCCACCAATCCTGAAAATGCGTATCGTAATGGAACCATGTATTCATCATACACCGCTGCTTCCTTTGCACGCAAATATTTATTGGCTGATCATTTCAAAATAAATTTTCTGGGTGCGGTTTCCTGGTCGTTTGAGTTTGAAGACCAACCCTGGTTTTACGGCTTTCGTGATATGGCAACAAATG
>JAGIAB010000007.1:19316-36858 GCA_017745135.1 Flavisolibacter sp. | reverse complement strand
GGTTTGTCTACGTATGAAATTTCGCAGAGAAAATATGAGTATGCTCTTTCGCAGGTCTTCGTTGCAATTGATTTGCAGCAGTTGAAAAATTATAAAGGCATCGAAGCCTGTATCAATACGATCATTACCGATTACAAGCAATCGATTCCGGCTGAAGGGAAAGAAATTCTATATCCCGGTGAAAGGGTTGTAAAAAGCAGGGAGCGGAATTTGAAAAGCGGAATTCCTGTAATGAAAACTGTCTGGGAAAGAATAGAAGCTCTTTTGTAACCTTATTAAAATAAATTCTTCTAAATAAAAAGACTTTGACCATTTGAGTCAAAGTCTTTTTATTTGTTGAGTACCGGTTAAAATTTAAAGCCCAACAAAATTCCGGACCTGATTCCACCCCAGGGACCGTCGAGTTTGAGTGTGGCTCCATTGGCATTTACTGTTACCGTTTTATCTGTAAGAGGAATATCGAGATCATTTAACTGGTTTCTTAAATCGTTTTGTTCTTCCGCAGTCATAGTATGGCTGGTTTTGCCGGTGAATTCACCGGTTCCGCTTCCATAATGAGGACCTAAAATCCACCAGTCAAGAGATAAGCGTTTACTGAGAGGCCATTGAGCACCGAGCATAAGTCCGCCGGTATTGGCTGTTAGTTTTCCTGAAAGGCTAATGGTGCCCGAAGTGCCAGCCCCTTCGTAATCAAAATTCAGAGTGCTGGTTTTAAAGCTTGCATAACGGTAGAAAGGAGCAAGGTAAAAGCCGCGTCCATATCCTTTCTTGCTTAAATAAATACGTACTTCCGGAGTAAGGGAGAAGTTGCTCAGCTTAAAATTTTCGATAGTGTTTTTAGTATCCGCATCATCATCGCCCACCTGCTTTACAATAGCATTTTTAAATGGAAGGGTAGTGCTGGGCATGGTTCTGACGCCGAGAGCCACAGAAACTTTCCTGTTCAACGTTCTTTCATACTGGAATGAATAGTTTTTTAACGCAAGTGCGGTCAGATTCAGCTTAACAAGATTGACCTGTTCCTGTTTATTTTTAGATTCAACGGAACCGGGACCAGTTTGTGCTTTTAACTGGGTCAATGAAAAACACAAAAGTGCAAGAGAAATTGCATGTTTTGGTTGCATAGTTTTCAGTTGGTTTTCGCCTACTCTTGAATGGGCAGTTTTCGGCTTCCCTGCTTTTGATTTCGGAAGCGAAAGAAATACAAAAAATCTGCATTGTCAATGTGGCGACTGGGTATTTTCGTGTATATCTCCTGGTGAGTGCTCTCTTGGTTTTTGTGCTGATCCTGCAGCAGCAATGTTGTACAACGCTTTGTTTTGCCGTTCCAGTATCAACAGGGTTATCACCCCAAGTGTGTAGGCTAAAATATCCCACCATTCAAAGCCGTAGCCAATTACGGTTTTTGCTACTACATTGCCTGATAATCCCAGCCGGTCAACAATATGCAGATACTGCAGCACTTCTATAACATAAGAGAAGATCAAAACACCTGCGGCAACTTTTAATGGGGATGCTTTTACAAAAGTTTTTACAGCGCAGTAAATCAACATTACTACCAGGTAATCTCCAAAATAGGGCCTGATAAAACCATCATGAACAAATAGGGCAATGAACAGTTCAATTATAAAAAGAAGGAAAACGAGGAGAAGGTATTTGAGATTAAAAGTTAGCATGTGGAGAAGTAACGTACAAGGCTTGCCGACGTACCGGAAGTCCGTAATCCGTCTGCCTGGCAAGTTAGATAAAGTTGATAAAAGAACAAATGATAATTGATTGTCTGGCTGCCGGTATATTGACAAACTTTTATTAGCAGTGGTCGCCGCAAGAGCATTTTACTATTCATAGAAATAGTCTACGTAAGTTATTAGCGGATCAGAATTATCTTGAAACGAGCATTTCTTTGGCAAGCCGTTGTTATAGTACTCATAAGAATAATTTACAATTGTGCCATCCTGAGATATTTCTTTAAGCAAATTGTTTTTGCCGGCGGGGATTTCGTAACCGCTGCTTAACAAATAAGTCATTATACTTTTACCATCAAGAGGATTAGGATGATTGTCGTACCTACATTGCTCCTGGCCCAATATAGCTCCTGAACTTTTATCGACGGTTTTTACTTCTGTCACGTTGGTGCTTTGATCGTAAGAGTAAGAAACTATACTATACACATCTTGGGTCCAGTAACTATAAATCGAATCTGCAATTACTCTTCCATTAGCATCATAGTTATACGCGTTTACAATAGTGCTTGCTTGTTGCCCTGAAAACTTCGCCGATTTTTTAATGATTCTTCCCTTATCATCGAATGTAAATGTGTAAATGTTTCCACCTTCTGTTACCTGTGACAGCTTACCCTGCGCATCATAGCTTAGAATGAAACTACGTTTGTAACCGTTGTTATTGCTATCAACAATCGATTTTAATCTGCTTTGGTCATCGTACTGAAAAGTCCTGTAAAAAATTGAATCGCCTACCTTACTACGGATTGCTTTTAAGCGATTTCCCTCTGAATTCGATTGCTCCTTTTGGCACGAAAAAAAGCATAAAGAAGTTATGATTATAACTACGAAGAGTAAAAAGGTACGCATAAGCAATGGTTTGTATGACCAAGCTAATTATTTAAATTTTTTAGAATTGTTAAAAGGCGAAGTGTTACCACATTGCAGCCAACAGTTGTATTTCCGCAACACGCTTAAACCAATGAAAGATAATCCTTTCACTATACAAGAGCAAGTGGTTATCGTTCGCCATTCACAAGGATGCTGGCATTACATCCAAGCTACAGGCTTTTCATCTTCCAACAGAACATGCTTTACTTCCCCGCTATTATAATGGCCGCATTGCCTGGCAATATAAAAACATAAGGATAGGGGTGAACCACTTTGCCAGAGCACCCCGCTGCCGCATTATACTTACTGTACACCTTCCGGTTTTATCTTTTTAATTACCATTTGTTGAACGGTTATCGTTCAGCATCAGCCCTTTGCCCGCGTTAGGACCCGGCTTCCCTGCTGTGGACACGAGAAAAATAATGGTAGTAAAATGCTGCCGTGCAAGCATAAACCCTTAAAAACAGGCTTTAACGCAGACGGTTAAGCCTCTAACCGTCTCGGTTGAAGGCTTAACGGGGCAAGCGAAGCCCTTTGCATCGGAAGCGAAAGCCCCTTGCAAGAGGTTTCTCAGCCCGGTTGGCCTGGTTATACCACTCGCAGCTTAAGCAAACTTTGATGCGGGCCCAGAGAAGGTGATGAAAGAAAACGCAATCCGGAAACCCGGCGAATGCCATGCAAAAAACTATTGATGGCTGGATATTGCTATGAACACTAATAGGAAAGACAAGTTTAATCTATAATTTTACCAACTTGCTCTAAAATGAAATTAGTACCTGCTGAGTTCTGTGAAATTGTAATCTCTACATTTTTTAATTCCGCTCCGCGATAACCCCCACCGCCATAACTTCCCAACCCTTTTTGTTTCGCTTTGTCGGCTACGAATAATTGCCCCTTAGCACAAAGTCCGTGTCCCTGAATATAAACTTCCACGAGTTGTTTTCCTTCAACGACAATCGGCTTGTCAATCCAATAACGAAGGTTATGTGTTCCGATCTTTTGCATTTCTGCCGCTAATTCCTTTTTATATTCTTCTTTGTCCGGAGTGAACTGGTTGAAGATGTTATTTGTGTTTTTGCATTCAGGTCTGTTGCAGGAAACACAAAGTAGAACTATTAATATGGTAAGAATGCTTCTAACCAAGGACGAGTGTTTAATACCGTGAACACGTGATTGCTGAATTCTGTTGCGCATAAATCGTAGATTGACGCCCCTCTAAGATAATAAACGTTTATTCTTGATTATAAATGTCTGGTTGTGTCTCAGTTTATCTAGTTGCAATCGGAGGGAAGAATAAAACAACGGTCTCTCATCCTCCCTGGAGGGCGAAATTGAGGGCTCTTAAACTATAAGGAACCTGGGGGTGGGTTTTCCCTTAAAGAATTCTTTACCACATAGACACATAGAAACATAGACAATACACATAGTCTATGTGCTTTCTTCTATTGTTTTTATGTGTCTATTGTGGTGCAAATAGATCTTCTGAAATGAAGACTATTGAATTCAATAAGAACACTTGCAAAATGATGATAAGAATTACCGAACGTAGAAGTGAGTGACACAACGAAAGTTTTATAGCAGCAATGTTGCCCGATTCATCATCTTAACGATTCTTCATAACCGAACATCTTAAATTAGCAGTTTGTTTGTTGAGAGATCTTCACTTCGGCATTTTGCATTAATAAACTTTCATGCGGGTCTTGTAACATCAATGCAAACAACACAGGAAGTACCACGCAAAAAACCAGTTAATCCTTTTTAAAATTTAGTTGTGCAACTGCTACTATTGTTTGCAGTTGTACCTCTTGTTATTTCATGAATTCAAACTATCATGATTGTATCTGCTTCTATATTCCAATGGCGACAAACCTGTAATTTTCCGGAACACCTCACGAAAGGCTTTTACATCCGAATAGCCCACTTCATACATGACTTCATTTACGTTTTTGCGGGTGGTTTCAAATGCTTTTTTTGCTGCTTCTATTTTTACTCTTTGTGCATACTCAATTGGAGTATTTCCCGTGGCTTTGATAAAGCGCCTGTCAAAGTTTCTTCTGCCCACCGCAAATTTGGATGAAAGGTATTCAATGGATATTTTTTCATCCAGTTTTGCTTCCATGTAAGCCTGCGCTTTTTTTACAACTTCATCTCCATGCGATTTTTGTGCTGTAAATATGGTAAAGGGTGCCTGGCTTTGCCTGTCCATTTCAATCTGAAAAACTTTGGAACAAAAGATTGCCGTTTGCCTGCCGTAATATTTTTCGATCAAATAAATGATCAGGTTAAGAAAAGAATAGGCGCCACCACTTGTGTAAATTCCGTTTTCATCGGTGATCAGTTTATCAATTTTTAAATTCACATCCGGGAACATCGTCCTGAATGTATCCGCTACCGCCCAATTGGTAGAGCAGCTTCTTCCATCAAGCAGGCCGGAAGCTGCCAGTAAAAAAGCCCCTGTGCAAATACTCGCCACTTCGGCGCCTTTGTTATATTGCTTTTCAATCCATTCAGCCAGCGAGCCGTTCGCCTTCACAGCTTTTTCATAATTGTGGTTCAGTGAAGGAATGATGATAAGGTTTGTTTTTGCAATGGCTGAAATGTGCTTATGAGGCTTTACTGAGAACAAACCGTCGTAGTATTCCACTTTTTTAGTGGTGCCCGCCAATTCAATTTTAAATAATTCTCTTCCTCCTTGTTCCTTCCGATATGCGTTGGCCCGTGTAAAAATTTTGTAACTGCCCACGATGCTGCTTATGTTATTGCCTTCTCCACCGGGCACCAATATGGTTAGATGTTTCATACTAAACTTTGATCAAAAGTAAACAAGTAGTATGTCCAAATCAACCCGCTACAATGTCCATTTAACACCCTGCCAAAATAAAATCCAGAAGCTAGGTTTGCCTTGTAAAATTGAACGGAACAGAGCTTACTCAATAATAAAAAAGAAAAAAATGGTCAACATTATTCATCGCATTGGCATCAGGTCAACGCCAGACAAGGTTTATAAAGCGGTATCAACGGTAGAAGGAGTTTCCAATTGGTGGACTGAAGAAGTAGAGGGTGATAGCGAAGTCGGTGGGAAAATACATTTCACGTTCCGGACAACAACAGGAGATATTAAAGGACAGATGCGGATGGAAGTAAAGGAATTGATTCCGCAACAAAGAGTTCACTGGCATTGCATTGAAGGACCGGATGAATGGATTGGAACGGATATTACGTTTGATCTTTCAGAGCAGGGGGATCAAATCATTCTCATTTTCGGACATAGAAACTGGCGTGAAAGCGTTGAGTTTACGGCGCATTGCAGCATGAAATGGGCTGTGTTTCTTTTGAGCCTTCGCGACTATGTAGAAACCGGAAAAGGGGCGCCTTCACCTAATGATGTAAAAATCGATAACTGGAATTGATGACAGACAGGCGATCCAACAAAAATGGCTGAAACAGATTCTTCAAAAAAGTTCGCAAGTCTTTTTACCGATTTAAATCCTGAAAGTATTCGGGAAATTATAATCACCTGATAAAGCTTAAGGCTTTCAATTATCACGTTCAAAAATCTTTATTACATGAACACAGAAAATTTCGCAACAACCATTTTAGTAGATCAATCTCCTCAGGAAGTATTCGATGCGATCAACAATGTACGTGGATGGTGGTCCGGAGAAATTGAAGGGATCACTGATACCCCAGGTGCCGAATTTACCTACACGGTGCCGGGAGTTCATTATTCCAGGCAAAGAATAACCGAGTTTATTTCTGGTAAAAAAATTGTTTGGAATGTAGTGGATGCAGAGTTGAATTTTGTAAACAACAAAACTGAGTGGAAGGGCACCAGCATCAGTTTCGACATTGCTAAAAAAGGTGATAAAACTGAAGTCCGTTTCACACATGCCGGACTGGAACCGGCACAGGAATGCTATAAAGACTGCTCTAATGCGTGGGGACTGCTCATTAATGGTAATTTGAAAAACCTTATCGTATCGGGAGAACATCAACCGAGTCCGTGGTGAGAATGGAACTGAATCACCGGTGCAAACCACTCGTGGAGTGCCACACAAGAAGCTATTGATGGTTGGATACTGCTGTGGACACTCGTCGGCAAAGGAAGGGTGGGTCATGATCCCTTGTTCCGTTATTTAAAACTAAAAAGTCGCCTCTAGAAGCGACTTTATTGATTTGCTGTTATTGTAAAAACTATTGTGCCACACGAAATACCACATCGCTGTACACCACCTGGTTGTCAATGCCAATAGCTGCTACTCTTACATAATACTTCTTTCCGCTTTCCAAACCTGTAAACAGGTTTTGACGGATGGTACCATGTGCAGTAACCCATTTCGATTCATCAGCAGGATCAGTTGAAATCTGGTACATGTAAGCTCTTGAACCCTGCACCTTGTTGAACTTTGCCAGTATCTCGCCGCTATTCACACCGTCGAAAAGCCGGAGTCCTGTGGGCTTTTCTATAGGAGGTATAGGAGAAGGATCTTTAGCCAATGTAAAACCAGAAGACTCTGCAACAGTTTTGCTGGTTGACTGCAGTTCTACATACTTGGAGAGTTTCAGCAAGGCTGCGCAAATTTCTGCGGCTTTATCATCTCTTTCGTTACGCTTGTTGCTGTCACCATTATCTGCTTCGTTAATCAGCGTAGCAAATTCATTTTCAAACGTGGTTAATGTTGCAAGGGGGATTACTGGGGTTGGGAAATTTGAATTACCGGTTAACTGGCTGATGATAAATGAAAGTACCCCTAACAATCCCAAAGGAGTTTGGTTGCTCCATGTGTTTACTACTTTAATGTTTGCCATTGTTGGTTTTTTTTAAGATGATTGAATTTCGTTGTAACGTTATCGAAAAACCGAATGTAGTTTCGATTCGTTGACAGGACAAAGTTGAAAAGCAAGGAAGCTATTTGCAAGGAAAAATTACTAAGGCACCTTATGTATTATATCCGTTGGAAAATGGAAGAAATATGGAGGTGAGTGATTGTAGAAATTATTAAATCGACTGGCTCTTTCAACCTTCCCTTTCTTTCCAAGTGGCACTGAGTGGGTTTTTAGCCTGGCAGACTCGGGGAAATTAAAGAACGTGTACTATCTTCTAACAACTCCGCCGAGACCACGCCTAACGCACAAAGCCGTGAGTGAGTCTCGGCAGGGAAAGAAAATTTATTACGTCTGCTCAACTTTGCAAAACTGCTGTTGGTTGCAGTTATTCTTTTTCGAACGAAAGGTTGCCTTGCATAAGTTTTACACCCTTCTCGTATAGTTCGTATGCTCCTGTCATTGCGTAAGCTATCCTGGTACTGCCATTACGATACACAACCCTTTGACCGTTGCTTTTAATAAACTTTTTTATGTCACTCAAAGCCTGCTTTAAGGCCTCTGGCCTTTCAATAGTTTTATAGCCGTTTGTCTTGTCATTTATGAATGAACCTGAAATATAATAGCTGTAATCGGCTAACATCCCACCAATAATTTTGTCTGCAGGTGAATTTGGAAGTCCATGCATTCTTGGAGTTAAATAAATACTTGGTCCGCCATATCGCTGTATTGCACTATAATGATTTCCTATTATGGGGTTCTCCACTGGGACAAAATAAATAGGTTCGATAGACCATATCGGCGAATTAATGAGATATGAAAGTGCGGTAGCTCTCTCATGAGGATATTGGTGAAGGTGTATTACAAGTTCCTCAACATTCTTTAGTTCTATGCTGTCTGGTTTGTGAAAGTTAACATCAGGAACAAACGTCGCTTTGTAATTCCTAAAAATAAAATCAGCCAGTTTTACAAAGTCAGTTTTTGTCAGAAAGATAGTAGTCTCGGACATTACGATTTATAGTTGAAACCAACACGTAAATTTATGCTATAAGTCGCTATTCCTGATTGCACTTTTCAACCTCACCCCAACAGTTACTCCACGGTGACAAGAGTTATCATTCCCCTCTCCTAAAGGAGAGGGGCGGCGGAAAGTCTGAGGTAAGAAAAATGCAAAACGGGGTGAGGTTGAAAAGATGACTGGGGTGTTTCTTTATAAGATGCTTAAATTTATAACAACACTTTTCCTTTGCCTTCTCAAAAACATTCTGTAAATCTTCATCTCGGAGCAAGAGCTTCCACCTATCAACATGCAAAACAACTTCGAGCCACTCAAACCCCAGCGGAACAAAAGCTTTGGTCTCTTCTTCGCAATAAGCAATTAAAAGGAAAAAAGTTCCGAAGACAGCATGCTATTGCTGATTATGTGGTTGACTTTTATTGCCATGAATGCAAGCTGGCAATAGAGTTAGATGGAAATCATCATAATAATGAAGAAGCAAAAGAATATGATAAAGCAAGAACCATTTTATTAAATGAACAAGCTATCACTGTACTTAGGTTTTGGAATGAAGAAGTGAGGAAAGACATAGAAAAGGTATTGGAGAAGATCAGTGCTTACTTGTAAAATAGATAGGTTCCTGAATTTTCGAACACATACGTATTCTACCAACACCAATTAATAAGCAAACCCGCATAAAAAATGCAGCCGGCTCCGCTCCTCCATGGGTTTACAATATAGGCTCTCACGGCATACATAGCCAACCCCACCATATTGTGGCATTTCACTTTTTTAAATAGCCTCTCTTTAATAGCCGTTACCTGGCGTTTCTCCATATTCAGTTTAGCTGCTATTTCGTCAACGGAAAGTCCATTGCAGTTTTCCCGCATAATGGCCATTTCATCATCGGTATGCTGATGCCTTTGCATTGTTTTTATTGGATTGGTTCCGGTATGCTGAAGCAGTTCCAACAGCCTTGCCGCTACAGCGGCGTTCAAATATTTTTCGCCCTTCATTGCTTTTTCAATTGCCTGCACCAGTAAACTCAAATCGTCTGTTTTTAGCACGTAGCCCATAATGCCCGCATCCACCGCATCGGTAATATGCTGGTCATCCATGGAGGAGGAAAAAATGATAACCTTTATCCACGGGTAAGTGCTATAAATTTCTTTAGCCAGCTCAATGCCATTTTTGCCGGGCATATTAATACTGGTTATTACAACATCGGGCTGAAGCTCTTCTACCATCTCCATTGCAGTGCAGGCATTACAGGCATGTCCTGCTATTTTAATATGCGGATGGGTTTTAAGGTGGTTGATAACACCGGCCGCCATGCCAGGGTGATGATCAGCATATAAAATGCGGCAGGGCTTACCCGGAGGTTCGTGGGAAAGGTTGCTATTCATAAACAGTGGGCTTATCTAATATAGAAAGTATTATTCATTTAACAAAAACCTAAAAGCCATGTATTTCTTCCGTTAACAAACGGAAGAATTTCCGTTAACGGAAAAGGCGGAAGTAAAAGAAGAATGATAATTCTTTAAAGGTTTTTTGAAAAAGCTGTCAATAGTGTGCATGCTTTTGACAAGAGTACGCATACTATTGACAAGAGTACGCACACTATTGACAAGGGAACGCATACTATTGTTAACGGAACGCATGCTTTTGTCAAGGGAATGGATGTTTCTTTCAAAAGAAGGCATACTATTGACAAGGGAACGCTTACTATTGACAAGAGTACGCATACTATTGACAAGGGAACGCATACTTCTGGTAGTGTCCAATAAAGTGTGTAAGTGGTTAAAAAATGATTTGACATCTTTGGGGATAAAGGATTAAAAACTGGCTGGCTATAGTAGGCCAGTAATTAATTGCTTTAGTCCAAAGTTTACTTACATGCTGTACTGCAAGGTACACTGCTTTGATCACAGCACTGTCATCTGGGAACATGGTTTTGTTTTTAGTGAACTTTCTTACGTTTCGGTTCAGGTTTTCGATCATGTTGGTGGTATATATCAGTTTTCTTATTTCTAAAGGATAGTTAAGGAAATGCGTCAGGTTGTCCCAGTTGTTTTTCCAGGAGATGCAGATATAGGGATAGATGGTTCCCCATTTTTGTTCAAAATTTATAAAGGCTTCGGCTGCTGTTTTTTCATCGATTGCTTCATAAATACTTTTAAGACCCTTAGCTACTTCAGGGCGCATTTTATAGGGAACTCTTCTTAAACTGTTGCGGATTTGATGGACTATGCAAAGCTGTGTTACTGCACCTGGGAAAATGGCTTTAATGGCCGAGGTAAGACCTTGTAAATTATCAGAGCAGGCGATCAGTACATCACTAACGCCTCTTGCTCTTAAATCCGTTAATGCTTTCGTCCAAAAGCTGGCACTTTCCTGTTCATTGATCCAAAGCCCAAGCACTTCCTTTTGTCCACGGGTGTTTAATCCACAGACGATGTAGATGCTTTTATTGATGATCTTATTATCCTTTCTTACTTTAAAGACAATACCATCCAGCCAAAGGATAAGATAAACGCTGTCCAGTGGCCGCTGCTGCCACTCCCCAACATCAATAAGTATGCGTTCAGTGATATTGGATACCGTGGCATTGCTGATACTCACTCCATACAGTTCATTTACCTGGCGGCTGATATCCTCTGTACTCATTCCCTTGGCATAAAAGCTGATTACCACATCTTCTATCTGATCAATCATTCGTCTGCGCTTGGGCACCAGCTGAGGAGTAAAGCTGCCATCCCTGTCACGTGGCACTTCTATTTGATAGGTACCCTTAGTCGTTTTAATAGTCTTGCTGTTTTTACCGTTACGGGTATTTGAGCCGGAAGCACTGCCATGTTTTTCATAGCCTAAATGCTCGTCCAGCTCTGCTTCCAGCATTTGTTCCACTCCTCGCTTGAACAGGGCATCCATAAAGGATTGAAAACTGCTGCTGTCCTTGAACTGCTTGAAAAAATCTGCAGGTAGTTGATCTAATAACTTTTTTGTTTCTTCCATTTGTTTGCAAGTTTAAAACTTACACAGTTATTTAGACACTACCTTACGGTGGGTGCTGCTTTGTTAGCCCGCCCTGTATTTTATAAAAAGGATTGCTGGAAGAAATCAAATCTGCAAGGAAAGAAGCTTCACCCTGCAGGCCCGCCAGTAAAAAGAAGATCACAGGTAACCTTCCTGTAAAAAAAGGAAGTTAGGAATATTCAACAAACAATGCTCAACTATTTGAACATTGATCCCAATAGTTGCCGGGAAGCAATTGAACATTGAACATTGAGCATTGTTTGTTGAACATTGAGCATTGAACATTTATTTAAGGAGACAACCTTTCTCCGGTTACCATCTTTTAGCGCCATTGATTTCTACGATACAGAAAACAATCTATTTCGTACAGCAGGCTCCTTTTTATAACTGTGGTTTCAACATTTATTAACCATACAGTTGTGCAACAGAAAATTGTTTTTGTAGTTTTACAAAGATGACTGCTACTCTTCTCAGGAAGAACAACCACAAACATTTAACTGTCTACCATGAATTTTAAACGCACAACATTGTTGCTGGCGGTGGGCTTTTTAATTTCAACAGGATTACTATTACAAGGATGTTCTGCTACATCAAAAGGCAAAACCAATAGCACCTCCAAAGCCGATACAGCACGAAGCATTGCCGCTTACTTTACTCCCGCTACAGCAAAACCAAAGACACCGGATGCTGAAGGTTTCCTTCAACGCTGGTTACTGCTGGAACCCATTAACAAACCCAACCGAACCAATACTGTTTTCACAGACAGCTATATCAGGCATGCATTTGACACACTGTACTTTTCTAACCAGTTTACCATTCTTCCCAAAGATGGCGACAAGGCAAAAGTTGGAGAGCAGGAACTCACCTGGCATGCATTGGACAGCAAAAATTTCAATGTCAAACTATTTCGTTTTGCCTACGGGTTAAACAAACCAGTATACGGTGTCCTGTTTTGGGCAGTCACTGTTGTTAACAGCCCGCAGGAAATGAAAGATGTACGAATGGCCATCGGGTCCAATTCAGCATCCATGTGGTGGCTGAACGGAAAAGAGGCAGCGATACTTTCCGGCGACAGGCGCATGGTAATGGATGATGTGGTCTCCACCCGTTTAACATTGAACAAAGGAAAGAACATCATCCGCGGAGCCGTTATCAATGGTCCCGGAATGAGTGATTTCTGCGTTCGCTTCCTCGATGAAAAAGGACAGCCGGTAAAAGGCCTCACCATCAGTTATGAATAAATTCATTAGTCATCCTATTCAAGACTCAATTGTAATTGGAGTTACCATGAAACAAAGAATTCAAATAATTAGCACAATAGTCCTGTTGTTAATGTTGTTAAGCGCAACAGCAATAGCACAGGTAGGCAAACCATTTATACACGACCCATCAACCCTAATGGAAAGCGATGGAAAGTATTTTACATTCGGAACTGGTGGAGGTGGATTAATATCTACAGATGGCTGGACATGGTATGGCGGTGGCGTTAGACCTGGTGGAGGAGCCGCCCCCGACGTCGTAAAAATTGGTGATCGTTATCTTATTGCCTATGGTGCAACTGGTGGTGGTTTAGGCGGCGGACATAATGGAAGAATACTGACCATGTGGAATAAAACGTTGGATCCAAACTCTCCCGATTTTAAATATTCAGAAGCGGTTGTAGTGGCATCATCCGATGGTGTGGAAGATAATGATGCCATCGATCCGGGACTTCTCCTAGACCCAACCGACGGACGTTTATGGTTATCCTACGGCACCTATTTTGGTTTTATTCGTTTAGTAGAACTCGATCCTAAAACAGGTAAACCTATAGAAGGTAATAAAGCCATCAACATTGCCATTGATTGCGAAGCCACCGATTTGATCTATCGCGATGGATGGTATTATCTTTTGGGTACGCATGGAACCTGCTGCGATGGCGCCAACTCTACTTACAATATTGTTGTTGGCCGTTCCAGGAAAGTAACCGGTCCTTATCTCGATAATATGGGAAGAGACATGTTAAAAGGCGGAGGCAAAATGGTGCTTGATGCCACTGACAGATTGATTGGTCCCGGGCATTTTGGACGTACCGTTCTTGAGAATGGAGTTGAAAAAATGTCTTGCCACTATGAAGCCGATCTGGATCAAAGTGGACGCAGCGTTTTAGGCATTCGCCCCTTGCTTTGGAAAGACGGATGGCCGGTTGCAGGTGATCTTTTCAAAGAAGGCACTTATGAAATTGAATCGGTGCGCAGAGGATATGCTCTGGAATTAGCCGTGGATTTTGTACGTATGCCTGGTGGAATGCGATTTAATCGTAACAGTGATGAACCAATAAAACCTGTTGCATCACAACAACTGGCCGATGTCATTAACACCTGGCCAGCAGGCAACATTCCTGCACGCATTGGCGATTACATGGGCCGTCCCCATCAGAAGTGGACCATTACTGATGCCCCCAATGATACCACCGGGTATTTAGGTGGACCTTATTATAAAATTGTAATTGCAGGAACCGAACGTGCATTAGCTGCAACAGCAGATGGTGAAGTGGTAACCGTTCCAAAATTCACTGGTGCATCGGAACAATTGTGGCGCATCGATCAATTGATTGATGGAACGTACAGAATCATGCCTAAACTAGTTCCGAATTCGGGTAAGAAGTTAGCGCTGGTTTCTATCGGCGATAGCTCACCTACGCTTGCGGAGTTTGATTTTAATAGCGACAATTCGAAGTGGAATTTTAAAACGCACTAAACTATAAAAGCAATCTACTATGAATAGAAAACGTACACTCTTCTTGCCTGCTATGGCATTAATTATTTTGTTAGGATTACAATCCGGTGTTAATACCGCATTGGCACAGCCCCCGGGGCAACGACCATCACTGCCCCCAATACCAATAACATCCGACACTACACACACCCTCACCAGGCATTTTGTGCCGGCTTCTGCTGCAAAAAAAACACCGGATGCCAAGGGGTTCATTCAACGCTGGCTGGTGTTGGAACCTGTAAAGAAAGACATTGCCCGCAATAGTATACTCACCGACAGTTACCTCAGAACCACTTTATCTGCTGATAACTTTTCCAGCGATTACACCATCATTCCTAAAAATGGCCAGACGGTTAAAGTGGGAGACCAGGAACTGAAATGGTATGCTTTGGATAGCAAAACATTCAACGTCAATTTATACCATTTCACATACGCCATCGATAAACCGCGATACGGCATACTGGTTTGGCTGGTCACCGTCATTGATAGCCCGGAAGAAATGAAAAATGTTCGCCTGGCTGCCGGAGCTAATTCTGCAAGTATGTGGTGGTTAAATGGCCAGGAGGCGCTTACCATCCCCGGCGACAGGGATATGGTGGCGGATAATGTTACGTCTCAGCGACTGACACTTAAAAAGGGAAAGAATGTTATTCGTGGGGCAGTGATCAATGGACCGGGTATGGCTAACTTCTGCCTTCGCTTTTTGAATGAAAAAGGAGCCCCGATAAAAAACCTCACCATTAGTTACCGATAAATTTGTCAGGTAATGATCTACCATTGGGAACAAGATAAATTTCACGCAGAGAAAAGGAGAACGCAGAGAGATTCTCTCACAGATTTCACGGATGCTCACAGAAGTTTTCATCTGTGTAAATCTGCGTAATCTGTGAGAACTTTCTTTCTCTGTTCCCTCTGCGTGAAATAAACGTTTCAAACGCTTTGTCCCAGGTTGTCTATCATTACCATTTCTTATTCTATTAAGACATTAAATCTTCTGAAACGAACTTGTTATGAAAAGAATTACAATAACCACCTTGTTAGCAGTATTGATGACACAAGCAGTAATAGCACAGGTAGGAAAGCCATTTATTCACGACCCCTCAACCATTGTTGAATGTGAAGGAAAGTATTACACATTCGGCACAGGCGGTGGCGGATTGATATCTGAAGACGGCTGGACATGGTATGGCGGCGG
Source organism: Flavisolibacter sp. (assembly GCA_017745135.1). Taxonomy (GTDB): domain Bacteria; phylum Bacteroidota; class Bacteroidia; order Chitinophagales; family Chitinophagaceae; genus Flavisolibacter. The sequence goes on along the minus strand of JAGIAB010000007.1, from coordinate 21,437 downwards.
TGTAAGACCTGGCGGCGGTGCTGCCCCCGATGCCATCAAAATCGGCAACCGCTATCTTGTAGTGTATGGAGCCACTGGTGGTGGCGGCAACCATAAAGGCGCTATTCTTACCATGTGGAACAATACACTGGACCCAACATCACCCAATTTTAAATATTCTGAACCGGTTGTCGTAGCCACATCAGATGGTTATGAAGAAAATGACGCCATCGATCCCGGACTTCTGTTAGACCCTACTACCGGTCGTCTTTGGATGAGCTACGGTACCTATTTCGGATTTATTCGCGTTGTGGAACTGGACCCCAAAACAGGAAAGCGGGTAGCCGGTAACAAACCCGTAGATGTAGCCGCTACCTGTGAAGCCTCCACTTTAGTTTATCGTGATGGCTGGTACTACCTGCTGGCCACGCATGGCAGTTGCTGCGACGGCGCCAACTCCACCTACAATGTAGTGGTAGGCCGTTCCAAAAAAGTAACAGGTCCTTACCTTGATAACGTAGGAAGAGACATGATGGAAGGTGGTGGCAAAATGGTAGCGGTTACTCGCGGCGGATTAATTGGTCCGGGCCATTTTGGGCACATGATATTGGAGAAAGGAGTGGAGAAAATGTCCATCCATTATGAAGCCGATCTGGAACAGGCTGGCCGCAGCGTATTGGCCATACTTCCATTGGTTTGGAAGGACGGATGGCCGGTTGCAGGAGAAAAGTTTAAAGAGGGCACGTATGAAATTGAATCGGTGAGAAGAGGATATGCTTTGGAACTGGCAGTTGATATGGCAAGAATGGCTGGCGGCATGCGTGGATTTGGCGGACAGGCTAGCAATGAACCCGTAAAACCTGTTGCAGCCCAGGAGTTAGCAGATGTAAGCAAAGATTGGCCAACCGGCAATATTGCTGCACGCATTGGTGATTACATGTTTCGTCCGCATCAGAAATGGACCATTACAGATGCCCCCAATGATACCACCGGATATTTAGGCGGACCTTATTATAAAATTGTAATTGCAGGAACCGAACGTTCATTAGCTGCAACAGCAGATGGTGAAGTGGTAACTGTTCCAACATTCACTGGCGCACCGGAACAGTTATGGAGGATTGACCAATTAACTGATGGTACGTATCGAATCATGCCTAAGGTAGTTCCGGCTTCAGGTAAAAAATTAGCGCTGGTATCTTCAGGTGATAGCACACCCACACTTGCGGAGTTTGATTTTAATAGTGATAATTCGAAGTGGAATTTTAGGATGCCGTAGATAATACGTAAGAAATTTAAAAGAGCATAAGTAAAAGCCATTCGAAAGGATGGCTTTTACTTTTAGTGAGTTTTTCAAATTTGTGAAAACAAAAGTGCGACAATATAAAATGTAATGCAGTGGATCGGTACAACGACAATTAGGAATGGGGAAGAGTAAACTATTGAAAAACAATCTTAGCTTTTTTGAGGTTACGTCATAAATTTATGTATTAGCAGCATCTTAAATATTGCAACCATGAAATCTATTCCTATTGTAGCACTTCTTCTTTTCTTATTGCCATTTAATGATTCGAACGCTCAGCAATATAATATAAGAGAAATCCTTGAAAAGATTGATAAAGCTGTAAATAGCATTAGCGAAGGGCAGTTTACTTTACATAACGCAACCTCTAAAATTTCAGTCGGTGAAGACACAACAAGGCGGGACAGTTATTCAATTTGTTTTTTTAAACAACTTGCCTCAGATTCATCAGTCGGTTACCAGTTGGCCTCATTTCGAAATGATGGGTACAAGCAGGTTTACAATGGAAACGCATTGTTTGTATTGACACCTTGGGATAAAACCTTACAGGTTACCGATCATAAAACATACCCAAACGAGATAAAAAAGCTAAGTAACGATTATTTCTTTTTCCCCTTTTTTAAGTATCTGAATAAGTCGATTCAATACTTTAACAATGACAAACTGTTGAGTAAAGTTGAAATACTTGGCATTGAGTCTTTCAATGGAGAGGATTGTTACAAACTACAAGCCGGGACTTCCCAGAGCTCTGATAAGAGTAAAGTAGAAGGCTACTATTTTATTTCTATTAAAACTTTCCTGCCTATTAGGCAACTTGTAAAATTTGAAAGCATAATAGGACG
>JAGIAB010000007.1:0-19306 GCA_017745135.1 Flavisolibacter sp. | reverse complement strand
AGCAAAAGAGATACAAACATTCGATTATTGGATTTCAGATTTCAAGTTTACACCGGTCCCTAAAAATCAGTTTTCTAAAGAGATATTATCTGCATATAATAGAGAGAAACTGTTTGACCCTTCTGATGATAATAATGAAAGTCAATTACTTTCAGTCGGAGTTATCGCTCCTGACTGGGAGCTACCATTGGTGTCGGGCAGTAAGTTAAAACTAAGTGATTTAAAAGGCACGATCATCATCCTGGACTTTTGGTATAAAGCATGTGCACCTTGCCAAAAACAAATGATCGCCTTACAAAAGTTACATGATAAATTTGAAAAGGATAGTGTGATGTTTATTGGCGTCAATACTATTGATGACCCGAAACAAGATAAATTAGAGTTGTTTCTTAAAAATAGAAATATTACGATGCCAAGTGTATACAATGGCAAGTCTATTGAAAGTCTATACGGTGTTCATGCTTCGCCAGCTTTAATTATCATAGACAAAGAGGGAAAAATTTTATTTACCATTGATGGCCATTCAGACACTCTACTTGAAGACGTTTCCAACGTAATTGAAGGAAATCTTTGATTAAATGAAAAAAGCCTTTACCAGGAGAAAATCGAGAACTTAAAATCCCAGAGATCTCTACATTTACCTGATCAATCCTAATAAATCAAGCATGAAACAAATCATAAGGTCTATAATCGCTGTAAGTTGTTTCCTTTTCCTTTCATTTACGTCGAATACAATACTTCACGAAGGCAGCAACAGTCATTCCATCTCTGCGAATAAAAAAGGTGTAGAGGTAATTCAGTGGGGAGAAAGAGATGGTAAGAAAGTTTACCTCTATACCCTTACCAATAAACACAACATGCAGGTAAAGATTACCAATTACGGTTGCATTCTAACAGCATGGATTGCACCCGATAAAAATGGTAACAAAAGCAATATCGTTCTTGGTTTTGATAGTTTGGAGCGTTACACACCTGCTGTTCCATTTTTTGGCGCCGTAGTCGGCCGGTATGGCAACCGTATTGCCAAAGGACAGTTTACCTTAGACGGAACAGCGTATAAGCTCGCCGCTAACAGTGGCGGCAACCACCTGCATGGTGGCACCAAGGGATTTGATAAAAGAGTTTGGGATGTATTACCAATCAAAGAAAACAAACCTTCGGTCACCTTGCATTACTTAAGCAGCGACGGCGAAGAAGGCTACCCTGGCAATTTGGATGTAACGGTAACCTACACACTTACTGATAAGGATGAATTAGAGATTGAGTACAACGCTACTACCGATAAAGCAACACCCATTAACTTAACCAACCACAGTTATTTTAATTTAACTGGTGATGTACGCAATACCATTTTAGACCATACGCTTTGGATAGATGCCGACAACTATACACCAACGGACAACGGATCCATACCAACCGGTGAAATAAAACCGGTGAAAGGAACACCCTATGACTTTACCTCACCACGTAAAGTAGGTGAGCAGATTGATTCGGTGCGGAATGGCTACGATAACAACTTTGTGCTCAACAAAAAGAACACTGCACTCAAACGGGTTGCCTGGGTATCCGATGATGTAAGCGGAAGAAAGCTGGAGGTTTATACCACCGAACCGGGAATCCAGTTTTATTCCGCCAACTTTTTAAGTCCGTCATTAAAATTGAGCAACGGTCAAGCCCTGGCCCGGCGCACTGCACTTTGTTTGGAAACACAACATTTTCCTGATAGTCCCAATAAGCCTGATTTCCCTAATACCATTTTACGTCCCGGTCAAAAATTCCACTCCGTTACAAAGTATAAATTGAGTGTGGGTAAATGATGGGATAGAAATGTTGTTATACAATAAAGGGATTCAATTTGATTTGTTTAAGTGTATGGGAGTTGCGTAAATTTAGGAGTTGTAAGCCATACTATGAGACAGCTACTACTCCTTCTGACCTTCATTTGTACAAGTATATCGGTGGTTCACGGGCAAGAAGAATCTGTCCTTTGGAAGATATCTGGAAAAGGATTAAAAAGGGACTCTTATTTATTAGGAACCGCTCACACTGTTTCTTATAAGCTGATTGATAGTTTTCCTAAACTGAAAAGCATCTTTCGCGAATGCGAATTCGGCATATTTGAAAAGTCGCCAAATAGTATTGGTGATGTTAAGTATGTCGATATCCATACACCTCCGTTAGATTCGGTTTTTACCCCGTCTGAATACGCCTTGATTGATAGCTTTTTCTCGAATTCACCTTTCGGAAGCATAAAACCATATAACAATGATGCGAGCTTGTCCGGCATGTTGCAGGCAGTTGTTATGTTAAAGAGAGAAGGCACAAAGAATCAGGAAATGTTTTTTGATGAGTATATTCAATTCTTCTTTATTGATACCCTCAAGAAAAAAACCTACGGATTAGATGAACCCGAAGAGATGGCGCGAAGCTCAGCACGAGAAAACCACAGGCAAACAGCCGAAAGTATTGTCTACTTGATTAAAAACGATGTTGATGTAGATCAGGGACTGAAACCTCTTTTCGATATTTCGCTATACAGAACCTCGCTAAAAAGCGACATGAAGCTGAATAAACAACTTGGCGACAGCGAAGGGGAGCAGGTGATAAGAGATTTCACGATTGAACGGCATCGAATATGGTTACCCAAAATTATAACTAAAGTAAATGAAGGACCTTGTTTTATTGCTGTGGGACTTGGACATCTACAATATAACACTGGGCTGATACAACTTCTACGACAAGAGGGATATACCTTAAAACCCGTTAAGTTAAAAAAGTACAGCTTATAACATGCGGTTTGGCAGTCCGCCAGGGGTACTTCTCTCATCAAACCCAAGGCAGTGAAGGTCCGGGCAGACGACAAAAGGCGTAAAACCCTAAATACCAAAATGACAGAAAGAGATGCAAAAAGAATTGGCAGTAAACAAGGTCTTATATCAGTTGGACTTGGACTGCTAATTGCTCAACTCATAATGACAACACTTATTTCATCAGACCAGGGTTTTTTGAAAGCATTCTTTTGGTTTACTACAATTGAGTATAAGCTGAACATCTTCATTGGCGCCATTATCATGCTCGGATGTGGACACTTTTACGGACAACTTGCGGGAAAAGCAATACTGATAAACAAGAAGAACTTTATTTTAATTGGCTTTTTATGTGGCATGGCTGTATTGGTTACGACAGCTTTCCTTACAGGTTGGACAGGTTTCATACAGGAAGGCATTGACAATATTGGGACCAGTGACGATCCTTTTATTGATTACATTTTCAAGCCGCTTTTCTGGGTGACAATCTTTGGAGCAATACCAGCTTTTCTTGTTGGAATATGGTTCGGGGGACAAATTAAAGTAAAGGGCAGAAAGCTTGACAAAATGTACCGTACACAACAGCAGCTTTAACAGTCTGCCAAGGGTCTTCGATCACCCCACCCGGCGGACGATAGTCTTCCCACAAAGAGAACAACGAAATCTTCCGATCTCCAGCCTCGTAATAACACCGCGTATAACGTTTGTCCAATAACGTTATTCTACTAAAGCTTTGCAGCACTAAAGGAAAGTGAAACTCCTTTTAAAGGTAAATGATCCAAACCAGGCACGTAAAAGCACGTTAGCATACATGCAAATGAAGCGCTTCCTATATGTGAAGGAAGCGTTCCGGTTATATGACCGAAGCACCTCGGTTATATGACCGAAGCCCTTCGGTTATGTGACTGAATGCCTTCCTATATATGACTGGATGGCTTCCTATATGTGACTGGATGGCTTCCTATATATGACCGGAGGCCTCCGGTCATGCAAGGGAAGGGCTCCGGTAATATGACTGATGCCCTTCGGTCATATGACCGGAGCGGTCCGGTTATATGTAGGAAGCCCTTCGGTTATGCAAGGGGATGGCTTCGGTTATGTGAAGGAATGGCTTCCTACATATGACTGAAGCCACTTACTTAGATGCATCGATACACTGCCCAACAATGCTATGGTGGTCGCCATCGGGTACAAAGGTTTGTAGATATTGATTTTTTGTAGTGCCGCAATTTCCTTCAAGCTCACCCTTTGCCTCGCCGATTTTTAGGAGACACTACTTGATTTTCAACTACAAACCTTTGCTATCTTAGGGCTGCTTACATCACAAACTGTTGCCATCAATTACAACAGTGAACAAAAACCATAGTTAGAAAATGGAATTCAACCCAAATAACCATATCGTCAGGCGCTGCCTCCAGGCAATGGACCTGGAAGAAAAAGGCAGGCTGGAAGAAGCCGGTAACCTATTTCTACAGGCCTGGAACGAAGCGACAAACGAGTTTGAAAAATTCATGGCTGCCTACTATGTGGCCCGGCATCAAAAAAATGTTACTGACCAATTAAAATGGCTTCAAACAGCTTTACAGCTTGCCTTAAAGATTAATAACCCCTCGGTTAATGCTGCTTTACCCAACCTGTACACAGGCATTGCAAAATGCTACGAGGAACTAAACGATCCCGGTAATGCAAAAACAAATTATGAGTTAGCAAAATCGTCCACAGGGAAACCTTCTGATCCCGGTCCTTTTTATCACGGCACGAGGGCCGATCTGAAGGTTGGTGATTTTCTGACAGCGGGTTACAACTCCAATTACCAATCAGACCTCCTGATGAATCACATTTATTTCACTGCCCTGCTTAACGGGGCCGGGCTTGCTGCCGCATTAGCCAAAGGTGATGGACATGAACGGGTTTATATTGTTGAACCCACAGGCAGCTTTGAAAATGATCCAAACGTTACCGACAAAAAGTTCCCGGGCAATCCTACACGTTCCTATCGCACAGAGGCGCCACTGAAAATTGTTGGTGAAGTAACAGATTGGGCAAAACAAACACCTGAGGATATTCAAAAATGGCGTGAAAAGCTGGCAAATAACAAAGGAGAAATTATTAACTGATTTTTACACGTCCGCACGGAGTCTGAAATGCCAACCAGTAATTCAGTTAAACATCATTCTTATTAACGTTAGTGCTATTTCCCAAACCGTGCTGATTTGTCAAAGTATATGTAAATACTGTTCTGAAGTGGACATCTTCAGATGATATTTTTAACTTTATTGGTAGTATTTGTAAACCTGTGTTGTATCCACGTTTTTCGATAATATCCTGAACAAGAACATTTCAAAATATTATCGCTCTAATACACGTGTTGCATATCAGCGTAAATACAATGGTTGTACGCTATTATTTCAGTCTCCTATTTATTAGTTAAGTTAAAAATCATGAATAGAGTACTTAAGTTTTTTCTCTTTGCTTTATTTATTCTGCCTTATTTACCCTTAAAGGCACAAACTTATGAGGAGCGATATAATGAATGCTCCCAGGCGTTGGAAAACATTACCAGGGAGGATACAATCTATATGTATAAGGTTCTTGAAAGAGATAAGTGTTTGATTGGCGCTCCTGCACCTGATTTTACAAGAAAAGCTATGCAAGGTCAATCCATCCAATTATCTAAACTAAAGGGCCAGGTTGTGGTCCTTAACTTTTGGTCTACGGGGTGTATTCCATGCATCGAAGAAATATCTACGCTTAACAGGTTAGTAAAACAATATGCCAAAAAAAATGTTGCCTTTATTTCGGTTACTCCAAATAACGCCAAAACTTTAAAAGCATTTTTTGTTAAGCATCCTTTTCATTTCACAACCATTCCAGAATCTGATGACCTGAGAAAGAATGTCTTTAAACTACCAAGTGTAATCCCATACACCGTAGTTATCGATACAAAAGGTAAAATAAGTAAGTTGTGGTTTGGAAATCTTGGATCCGATACATTTAAGTTCTACCAGGAAGCGATAAAAGATGCACTTAGCAAATAAAGGATAAAGCAAATAGCTTACAACATCGTTAGCAGTTCCAAACTAATTTTAAAAGGGACTATCCGTTTTACTTCATCAACTAATGTAGTGCTTTAATGACTGGCTGTTATAAGGATAGAACAGTGTCGCTTTTAGAGGAAAACAAAAACTTTTTCCAGTATTTTTTATCATTACTACTATTGCCATCCGAAAGAATGTCCACGGCAGTATCTGCTATTTATAGTTACTTCCGTGGCACTCCCCGCAAAGCAAAAGTTTTTCACTCCTCTTATCTTCTCATCACATTCCCTTTATACATAGGTGATGGTGTCATCATTAATTGCGCTTTGTTGCCATCTGCATCCATAACTAAGAACTGCGGATTTTGCGTTGTATAAGGTTTCCAAACATCTCCGCTCTTACCATTGGGATTGCCATACTTTGCAAAATTGGTCCAGTAGTCAACCATTTGATTGCTTAACTGCTGGTCACCTGCAGTAAAAGGCCTCCAGCTATGCTTCATGGAATGGAATACATACCATAAATCAGCCGAATGGAAAGCACCGCTGGAATCACCGGGAAGCTGGCGCTGGAATAAATACGCATAGGTGGGTTTGCTGCTTTGTGTGGAACGCAGGGCAGCAAAATCACTTACAGGCTTTGTCATATCACTCAGATCATTAGCCGTAAATCCGATCATGTAAGGAATGTCGGGAATCTCTTTGGTCACTGCTGCCTGGGAAAATGTTCCCTTTAAGAAGTAATTGTCAACAACGGGGCTCCAGCCAATACGTGCTTTGGTAGCCTCGGTATATTTTTGCGACATCTGGATCAATTCATCAAAAGACAGAGCTCTCATTTGCTCTAATGTGGTCTTTCCAAAATAGTCCATAAACTTTTTGTTCGCCAGTTGTGCGCTATCTAAAGAAATTCCAGGTCTTGCATTGCTCAATCCACCTCCGCTCATGCTAATGGCTTTACTCACTAAGCTTTTTGAAATGGGTGAAGCACATAAAGACTGCACACTGCCGGCACCTGCACTTTGACCAAAGATGGTGATGTTCTTAGGATCGCCGCCAAATTGTTCGATGTTATTAGAGATCCACCTGAGTGCTGCAGCCTGGTCCATCAATCCATAGTTGCCGGAAACACCCTGAGGACTTTCAGCCGACAATAGCGGGTGAGAGAAAAAACCGATCACACCAAGACGATAGGTAACTGTTACCAGGATTACACCACGTGAAGCCCAGTCTTCTCCCCCATCCATTTCAGGTTCAAAAGCAAACCCCTCACGATAGCCGCCACCATGTATCCACATAGCAACCGGAAGCTTTTTACTCTTATCACCTGCAGCAGGTGTCCAGATATTTAAATAGAGACAATCTTCATTAAAAGGAACACTGCCGCTGGCTCTCCATTCCCTGCCATAAAAACTATTTGGATCCCAGGTTACCTGCATAGCCGCAGCGCCATATGTATCGGCTGTTTTTACACCTTTCCAGGGCACTACAGGCTGCGGTGCTCTCCAACGCAGTTTGCCAACAGGCGGAGCAGCAAACGGAATTCCTTTATAAGCAATAATTCCTTTTATCGGAGTCTCCACTCCTTTTACCTGTCCGCCTTCAATATTTAGAACAGGATTTTTTTGACCCCATGATGTTAAAGACAAAGCAAGTGATAGAAACAGCAAAGCAGGGAAAGATATTTTCTTCATACAGCAACTATGTTTTAATTGTCCGGTAAACAGTTATTTTTTTTGAAGATACACTCAAAATAAAAATATACAATTGAAAATTGGAGAAAAGAATGAATCAGATTGTTGTTTTTGACAGAATTGTGAACAAATGCATTTTCGGAAGAATCGATTACCCTCAACTATAAACGTTTATTATCTTAGGGCTGCGGCAATACGACTATTAGCTGTGATTATAACTTTCTCACGATGCAAGTTTTGATGACTGCATTGCTACTGCGATAACAATATTCTCAAAAACAGTCTTAAAATAAAATTGCCTACTTCCACTCCGGCATCGCTTCCAATAACTTTAATTCACTTTCCTTCTTCCACCCGACAGTTGTATTTCCGTTTGTAATAACAATATACTCCACAGGAACACTAATATTATACCGCAATACCTGTTGCAGCACCTCTTCATTTAAGTTCATCTTAGGCTCTTTGCATTCAATCAACATCCAGGGTTTATGTTGTTGATCATAAACCAAAATATCAAAACGCTTTTTCAGTTCGTTTAATGAGATCTCTTTTTCCAAAGCGATCATTGAAGAAGGATAATGCAGTTGCGTGATGAGATAGTTTACAAAATTCTGCCGCACCCATTCTTCTTCTGTTAACACCAGCCAAACCTTACGTATCGAATCAAAAATATACTGCTTACCGTTTTCATTTTTCATTCTGAATTGCGGCTCGGGATACTGCACGGCTATCATGCATCAAACCTAATGATTAAATTCGTTGTATGAAGAGCAAAGAAGAAATCGTACAGAATTGGCTACCGAGATATACAGGCGAGTCACTGAAAAACTTTGGAAAGTATATTTTGCTGACCAACTTCAGTAACTACGTAAAAATGTTTTCCGAATGGCATAATGTGGAAATTGTTGGTACGGACAAACCCATGCAATGCGCCACGGCTGACAAAATTACAATCATCAACTTTGGTATGGGTAGTCCTACTGCGGCTACTGTTATGGATCTTCTTCATGCCATTGAACCGGAAGCAGTTTTATTTCTTGGCAAATGCGGCGGATTGAAAAAACGCAATAAGTTAGGCGATCTCATTCTTCCGATTGCAGCTATTCGCGGCGAGGGAACGTCCAATGACTATTTTCCTCCCGAAGTTCCGGCACTACCGGCATTCGCTTTGCAAAAAGCCATTTCAACCACCATTCGTGATTATGGAGTAGATTACTGGACGGGTACAGTTTATACAACCAACCGCCGCGTATGGGAACACGATGAAGAATTTAAAGACTATCTGCAGGAAATAAGAGCCTATGCCGTTGACATGGAAACTGCCACCATTTTTGCCGTTGGCTTTTATAATAAAATTCCAACCGGCGCATTGTTATTAGTGAGTGATCAGCCCATGGTACCCGAAGGCGTTAAAACAGAAGAGAGCGATAAAAAAGTAACCGAACAATTTGTAGAGCGCCATTTAAAAATCGGTATCGATTCGTTAAAACAATTAATCAACGGCGGGTTAACGGTGCGCCACCTGAGATTTTAATTTTCACTGCACAATATTTGCAACTATAAAATAAAACGCATGAAATTATTGCTCATAATTTCCTCAATTGTTTTGATCAGTGCTTCGGGCAAATCGTGTAAACAGCAACAAGAACTTCCCCAAGGATGTTACAAGGGAAAGCTTGAAATAAAAGCCATGTGCATGAATTACACCCTCAGCATTCAAAGCAAAAACTTTGATACTTCCATGGTGGTTACCAATTGGACGGACGAAACCACCGGCAAGAATTATCAAAATGTTTTTGAGCTGGGAAGCAAATGCACCTTCCCGGATTCTTTGCAGGCCGGCGATGAATTTTATTTCACCATTGACTCAACATCGGTTCAGAATTGCTCCGTCTGCATGGCTTACTATCCTACTCCTCCAAAGAGATTATCCATCAAAGTTCTAAACGCACCTTGTACGAAATAGTATTCGATGCAACCCTTATTAAGTATAGAAAACCTGTCTGTTGATTTTATAACCGATCAACAAACAACGCATGCTGTAAAAAATATTTCGCTGCAAGTGGCCCGTGGAGAAATATTGGCGATTGTTGGAGAAAGTGGTTCAGGAAAATCAGTTACCTCACTTTCTATTCTGCAATTATTGCCAAAACCGCCTGCAAAATTCAGTAATGGAAAAATAATTTTTAAGGACAACGATGTTGAACTTGATCTAATCCGTGCAAATCCAAATCAGATCCGGGAGATCCGCGGTTCTAAAATTGCGATGATCTTCCAGGAGCCCATGACTTCATTGAACCCGGTAATGAGGTGCGGCAACCAGGTAATGGAAGCATTGCTCATTCATAAAATGCTTTCTTCAGCAGAAGCCAAACAACAAACGATTGAGTGGTTTGAAAAGGTAAAGCTTCCGCAGCCCGAAAAAATTTTCAATCGTTACCCGCATGAATTAAGCGGCGGTCAAAAGCAAAGAGTGATGATTGCTATGGCTATGTGTTGCCGTCCTTCTTTGCTCATTTGCGACGAACCGACAACAGCATTGGATGTTACAGTGCAAAAAACCATTCTTCAATTAATTAAAGAACTACAGCAACAGCAGAATATGGGAGTCATATTTATTACTCATGACCTTGGAGTAGTAGCAGAAATTGCCGACCGTGTTGCCATCATGTATAAAGGGGAGATTGTTGAACAAAATACGGCGCAGCAAATTTTTAATCATCCGCAAAATCCTTACACAAAAGCATTAATTGCCTGCCGGCCTGCTATGCACCCCAAAGATGAACCCTTGCCTACTGTAAATGATTTTTTAGAGACGGGAGGAGGTCAGAGGTCAGAGGTCGGAGGTCGGAAGTCAGAGATCAGAAGTCAGAGGTCGGAAGTTGGAAGTTGGAAGTTGGAAGTTGGAGATGAGAAGTCTGGGTATCGAAATTCAGATGTGAAGAGACAAACATCTGAAGCTTCTTTGGTAAAGGTTGAAAATCTTGTTGTGCAATTCCCGGGCAAGACAAATTTATTAGGAAAGCCAAAAACTTATTTTACTGCAGTTGACCATGTAAGCTTTGAAATTTTTAAGGGAGAAACTTTAGGATTGGTGGGTGAATCAGGTTGCGGTAAAACTACTTTGGGAAGAACATTGCTTGGATTAATTGAACCGGCATCAGGAAAAATCATTTATAACAATTCGGATATCACTAAGCTCACAAACACTCAATTGAAAGCACTAAGAAAAGATGTTCAGTTGATTTTCCAGGATCCCTATTCTTCATTGAATCCAAGATTGACTATTGGCGATGCCATTGCAGAACCCATGAGGATTGCCGGTATTGAAAAAAACAATCCGGATCGGAAAAAGAAAGTGGCTGTTTTGTTAGAACAGGTTAGCCTGTCACCTAATATGATGAACCGTTACCCTCATGAATTTTCCGGCGGGCAACGCCAGCGCATTGTCATTGCAAGAGCCTTATCACTGGCTCCCGGGTTTATTGTTTGTGATGAATCGGTTTCTGCTTTGGATGTGAGTGTGCAGGCGCAGGTGCTGAACCTGCTTAATGATTTAAAAAGAGAATTAGGCCTTACCATGCTTTTCATTTCTCATGATCTTTCGGTTGTTCGCTATATGTGCGACCGCATTATGGTGATGAATAAAGGAAAGATTATTGAAACAGGACCAGCCGATGAAGTTTATCATCGTCCGCAAAATGCGTACACAAAACAATTGATTGAAGCCATTCCAAACCTCACCCCAACTCTCTCCACCAAAGGTGGAGAGGGAGGCATGGGCTCTGCACAGCCCTAACTTATTTGTCGAGCCTTATTGTTTTCAAGAATCTCACTAATTATAACAAAAAACACTCAAAAAACGAGTGCTTTATTGAGCTTGTGAAATAAATAAAATAGTCAAATAAGTCAGGGCTGTGCGTTGATGGCTTCCCCAGTTGGGGGAAGTCGGAAGGGGGCTTTATTCACCCACATTAAACGCCGGATAATAATCACCACGCATCCTGTCTTCATCTTTGTAGAATTGCACTGCACTATTTCTTTTTGAATACAGCATTTTCTTTAAAACCTTTTTCAATTGGTCGGACAAGGCGGATTCACTGTTGATTTTTGTATTGGTAAGCTCGGTAAAATTGTATAATCTCCTCTCCCGGTTGTCTTTGTTTTCAAACTCAAATTGCTTAGCATCTCCGGGAACAATTCCAACAGTAGCAATCTTCCATCCGTTATCGTCTCTCTTACTCCTGTATTTAAAGAAGTACACAAATCCCTTTCTTTCCCTGAACTGCACAGGCAATTTATCGATGTAAACGACAGAATCGGGTTTGTTATAATTGCTGCCCACTTCAAATAATCTTCCTTTTGCTAGTTGTACCTGGCTGCTGAATGCAGAAGGAAACAGGTTCGATAATTTGCCCTCTTTCAAATCCGAATACAATTCGTAACGATAATCATCCAACGCTGCAAAATATTTCAGCATGGTATCCGGCACAGCTTTCTTATTCCTGAGTAAAAGCAAAGTTGTATTGTACTTTAACCGGTTATCATCGCTTTTTAACAATTGGCTGATGAATTGCTGAACGGCAGGATTCTTATCATAAAAAGGCATCAATAATGTAGCATACAGACTTAAATCGCTGTTGCCGCTATCATCATTCTTAGTCGAGTAATTATAAACATTGGAATCGTCGTTATCCTCTTTCCGGGCTTTTTCAATGGCCTTATTTTTCTCCATGATCCTTTGCTTCTTCAGCAATTGCTTTGCTTCAACAAGGAATTTGGTTAAATAGGTTTCATAATCCTTTGCGTCGATCATGTTGCTATCGATCAGGGTTCCGGCAAGTTCCATAATAGGCTGCTCATAATCATCTATATTCATCAATGGAAGCAGATCTTTAAAAATAGTGGCTGTTAATTGCAAAGAATCCGAAAGGTTGTCAAAAAAGTTTTCACCTACGTTCCGGTCAAAGTTTCTGCGGCCGGAATTGAAGCTATACGTTGAGTATGTGTAGCCGCCATTACCCCTGCCACCGCCAACATACGTTGAGGTTTTATCATCAACATCAAGGATCGGTGGTTCGTTAAGCATGATGTCCTTAAATACCTGGTAAGAGTAAGATGTTTTTTGAGCCAGTAAAGCATTTAATACCGTGTATTGAAATTCTACCGTATCTCCGGCAGCGTAATAAACATCTTTCAAGTAATCAGCCGCTTCTTTTGACTTTACGTTGTACAGTTTCCAGAGGAAATCATTCTTAACCTCCATATATTTTCTTTCTTTCCATGATAACGACTGGATGCTTCTTCTTAACAAAGGGAAATCTGCAGAACCAAATTCCAGTTTATCAACATTTACCACAGCTCTTCTGTGTTTCAGTGTATCGGTACTGAAAAAATCTTCAAAGAAGATTTTTGTTTTCTTTTCCTGAACGTTCACGCCTTTCAAAGTATCGGCAGGCATAAAGGTTTCAAAGAAATTACTGATAAAAGCACTTGGCTTTGTAAGCGTATCGCCTTCTGTTTGCAACCAATAGCTCACACCATTTTTTGTAAATACTTTGCCCCGCACATAACGGCTGCTTTTATCATCGCCTATAACATACTCCTGAACTTTTGTTTGATTCGGCAGTTCGTACTTCTTTTGACTGCGGAATTGCCATTTCATTCTGCCTCTTTCAAAATAAGAACTGTCTAAACCAGAGATGCCATCTTCTCTATAATAATAACGCGATGGTTTGCTGAAAGACACAAATATTTTTTCACCTGTGGAATCGTTGACAACTGTTTTGGTCTTATTGATCTTTTCTTCAAACAGTAAAGCTTCATCATCATCGCCATAACCGTATCCGTAACGAGAGGCATTATCAGGATACATGGATAATTTCTTAGGCCTTTCCAACGCCACGGGTGATTGCACTGTGAAATAAAAAGAAGTATCCTTTAATTGCTTTGGCGCATCGTATTTGAAAGGCTTCACTGAAAATGAATTCAGGAACTGATTCATTTTTGCATTCTCTGTTTTGCTGTGCGCAACCAGGGTATAATAATGGGTTCCCTGGATCAAAAATCGTACAAGAGCAATTGAGCCATCTTTGTATTTGTACTTTGCATCAAGCGCAGGGTAGCCATTCCATTTTATTTGTTTGCTGCTGATCTGCTTATCAATGAAACGGGAAGCTGCAAAACTTTCCTCCATCAGGGCAAGATCAAAACTGTCCTCTTCAACAAAGCCATAATTATGAACATCCGTGCGAATCACTGCAAAACCTGTGTTCGTCGGTTGATCAATAGCCATAAACTGCCAGTTGGCCTTTTTGGCAACCAGCGGTTCGTGTGGCATGTCCACTTCAAATCCTCCAAAGGAAGGCGACCATTTCTTCCACTCGCTTTTATAATCATTGAATTGAATACTGCTGAAAAACTGGTTCGCTTCTGTTCCCTCTTTCACATAATCACCATTACCACTCATCTTAAACAAAACAATCTCGAAGGGAGTTACAAAAATGTTGTAACGCTGAAAATCGCCGCGGCGTGTTCTGTTGGTTACTTCAAATCCTTTGTACCCGTTTTTGGAGATAGGTTGTTTGCTTAAGATTTTTCCCGGCACATTCTCGTAAATCACACTGTCAATTTTTTTCAGGACAACATCTTCGCTATGTCCCCACAAAACGCTATTCGTGTTAATGCGTGTAACCATGTAGTAAGCGCCATTGCTCATGTCGGCAAATTGTTGTTGGTCCACTATACCATAAGCGTTATTGAAATCGTATAATTTGCCCGGCATGTTCACACTGAACAACCCGTCCTTTGAAGTTTGCCTGCTGAATTGTACCGGCACCCGAACCTTTTCCAATTCTTCCCTGCGCTTGCTGTCTCTTTCTGTAATTTTAATTGGACGAAGGGTATAACCCATTCTGCGAAGCATCTCAATCACTCCTCTTTGTCCAGGCAGGTGAGCAGCGCCTACGCCTACAAAAAGCGATTGTTTGGTGCGAATGATGGAATCAATGGAGGCCGCCTGAATTTCATTTCTCTTGTACAAAAATTTTTCATCAAAAGCCGCAGAAGTACTGTTTACTTTATTAATGGTATCTAACAAATCAAGATTACCCGTACGATATGCATCTTCCAGTTTTGAATAAGAAAAATCACCTTCGTAATCAAAGCTTCTTTGTTTTTTGGTTTTTTCTTTGGCCGCATCGATGTAGGCCTGCTTCATCAGCTCCATGCTCTGATCAAAATTTTCCACGCCGCAAACCTTCTTACCCCATTTTTTGCCTGTTTGATAAATATGCATATCCAGGTAAGTGTCTTCTTCAAAATCGACAGCTTTGTCTGAATTGGTGCGGTACAAAAAACTATTGATCATGGCGGGACTGCTGTAAAGTGCCATTTCTATCAACTTTTCGTATGGCGGAAATTGAAGGGTACCAATGGTGAGGTAATCGCCGGGACCATCCGCTCCTCTGCGCAAATTATAATCGAAATTATAGCCGCTTCCATCGAGATCATATCTTGAAAAATCATCCTGCCAGGTGCCCATGTCGGTTTCAAGTGCTACTACATCCGCATTTTTAATTCCCAGGTAAAACGAATCGGATAAATTAAAAACCATTTTACTGCTTACATGCATGGTGCCGAACAGGTAAGAAGGCTTGTTCAAACCCTTACCAGTAATTTCCCATAACAAGCTGGGATAGTTTTTTGGAGGGATCTTCGTTTGTTGCGAGTAAGAAACGGAGAAAGAAAAAAATAAAATAGCAAAGGCGGTCAGGTTCCTCATAACAGGATGCGGTTATTAATTAAGCAAGGCATTGAAGTTAACATAAAGAGGTCAGGAATTTGGTTCTCCATAAAAAATTTCGATTTATTTTTGATTTTACCCTTAATTTTGCGGCCTTTGAAGCTAAATTGACCAACCCGGTGCCGTAAGACCGGAGAAGGAATTTCAGGACATCCGCAACTACTGCACGGTTTGCGTCATGAGGCAAAATAATTAACTGAATAAAACAGCCCATGAAGCTTTCACAATTTAAGTTCGACTTACCACTTAATTTAATTGCCCAACATCCTGCAAAAAAACGTGAAGATGCCCGCATGATGGTCGTTCACCGCAAAACGGGCCAGATTGAGAACAAACATTTCCGCGACATCCTCGAATATTTCGATGATAAGGATGTGTTTGTTGTGAATAATACCAAAGTATTTCCTGCCCGCATGTACGGTCGCAAGGAAAAGACAGGCGCCAAGATCGAAGTATTTCTTTTACGCGAACTCAACAAGGAGCATCGTCTTTGGGATGTGATCGTTGATCCCGCAAGAAAGATACGCGTTGGTAACAAACTGTACTTTGGCGATACCGAGGAACTGGTGGCCGAGGTGATTGACAACACCACTTCCCGCGGACGTACCATTAAATTTTTACACGAAGGCACTGATGATGAATTTCGCCTGGTTTTAGAAAAATACGGTGAAACGCCTTTACCAAAATACATCAAGCGCAAGCCCGATGAAGAAGACCGTGAACGCTATCAAACTGTTTACGCCAAGCATGAAGGCGCCGTGGCCGCTCCTACTGCCGGCTTGCACTTCAGCCGCGAATTGATCAAGCGTTGCGAGATCAAAGGGATTCGCTTTGCAGAAGTAACGCTTCATACAGGTTTGGGAACCTTCAGGCCAATTGAGGTTGAAGACCTGAGCAAGCATAAAATGGATGCAGAATATTACCGTATTGAAGATGTATCTTCTAAAATTGTAAATAAAGCAAAAGAAACCGGTCATAGAATTTGCTCTATTGGCACTACCACCATGAGGGCATTGGAATCTTCGGTAACTGCACAAAAGTTGTTGAAGCCATCCGAAGGCTGGACGAATATTTTTATTCACCCGCCTTATGATTTTAGCATTGCAGATTCTTTGGTAACAAATTTTCATTTACCAAAAACCAGCTTGCTGATCATGACTTGTGCATTTGCAGGATATGACCTGACGATGGAAGCATATAAAAAAGCAATTAAGGATAAGTACCGCTTCTTTAGTTATGGAGATGCGTTGTTGGTTATTTAATCATCCGAACTGGGATTGGATGGATTTTTAGGATTAAGAGGAAATTGAAGAATCATTATAGTAAAAGAGTCTCACAAAAATGTGAGACTCTTTTTTATGATCCAATTACAAATAAGCAAATGGCTGACATACCCAATCCGAAAAGGATAGTAAACCATGCTATTGATATAACATAAAAGATTAGCCGTTTCATTGTCGAAAGCTGATTAAGTCCAGCAAACTTAATCGACCACCACACCGTCAATATTAGGCTCACAAGCAAACAGAAACCTATAATACTGTTTTCAGTTCCTGTGCCCTTAATTTGCTCGTATTGCATAGAGCATCGAAAGAAAAATGCAAGTAAGGCCGAAACACTGAAAAAGGAATTATTAAGATACGCAAAGAGAATATCCGACTCACCTCTTGATACAGGCACCTTAAAAACATACCGTATTAAACGGCCAGAAAGAACCGAAAGAACGATTAACGAAGAATAAGCCACCGCAAAAATGAGAAATATGGCAAACTCCATAAACATCTGAATCAAATCATTCCCATATTGTTCCTGCAATTCCTTATTTACCGGTATTGCATTCTGCTTTATCAAAAAGATAAGAATAGCTGTAAAGATCAAAGCAATTTCGAAAGAATGCTGGGTATTCTCCTTGAAATCCTTTTTATCAAAAGGCGGTACTTTCAAAGATGGCTTATTAAAGAACTTAAAGGTTTCAATATAATGCC
Source organism: Flavisolibacter sp. (assembly GCA_017745135.1). Classification (GTDB taxonomy): domain Bacteria; phylum Bacteroidota; class Bacteroidia; order Chitinophagales; family Chitinophagaceae; genus Flavisolibacter. The sequence goes on along the minus strand of JAGIAB010000007.1, from coordinate 1,979 downwards.
TGAAATATCGCCTGAAAAAATTCCCAATGCCCAAGAAGAAGTCTTTAGGAACTTCCACAAAAATAGATTTGAATACATGCCCAAGCACAGACACTTTTTCTTCTTTAGTATGTTCGGCAAGAAATTCAAGATTAGTATCGACATGCTGATCTGCAACAAGCAGTTCGGAGTTTTCTATTTGCATAGTTTCGGTGTTTGGACTAAAATAAAAAAAAATCTTTACCGGGGGTAAAGATTTGTCAATTGTCGATCAATGCATTTGTTAGCTCAATCCAAACACACCTGAATTCAATTGCTGCAATACCTGTGTCTTGTTTACCGAATCAACGAGCATTGAAATATTGTGAATACTCCCACCAAATGAAACCATTCTTACATTGATGTTACTAACACTGTCGAACACTTTTTTCAATGTGCCAGGTTGCGCACCAATTTCATTGCCTACAATACTAATGATGGTTTGATCTTTATCTACGGTTACGTTACTGAACGTTTCCAGTTCTCTTACAATATTATTCAATGCAGAAGCATTGTCGATCGTTACAGAAACAGCAACTTCAGAAGTAGTGATCATATCGATTGGCGTGCGGTATTTTTCAAACACCTCAAACACTTTCCGAAGGAAGCCATAAGCCAAAAGCATGCGACTGCTTTTAATGTTAATGGCGATAATTCCGTCTTTTGCGGCCACGGCTTTTGCTCCTACTGATGAAGGTTTTTCTTCAATGGTAGTTCCTTTGGCATCGGGCTCCATGGTATTGAGTAACTTAACTGGAACATTATAGTGCTGGGCAGGCCAGATAGAAGCCGGGTGTAAGATCTTGGCTCCGAAGTAGGCCAGTTCTGCTGCCTCATCAAAACTCAGTCGCTCAATTGGAACTGTTTTATTTACAATACGTGGATCGTTATTGTGCATACCGCTGATGTCTGTCCATATTTCGCAAACACTTGCCTTGATGGCTGCAGCTATCAACGAAGCGGTGTAATCGCTACCACCCCTTTTCAGGTTATCCACTTCTCCCCTTGCATTGCGACAGATATAACCCTGCGTGATGAATAATTTCTTAGCCGGGTGTTGCTGCAAAATTTTCGTAAGCTTTTCACTGATCACTTCCACGTGTGGATCATCGTTGGCATCGATGCTCATGAACTCAAGTGCAGGCAACAACTCATGATCAATTCCCTGCTCGGTTAAATAAACGCTGAACAATTTTGTAGAGATCAGCTCTCCCTGCGCCAAAATATCCTTACTCAATGCTTCACTAAAAGAAATGCGAAGAATGATATTGAGAAATTCGAAATGCTCTTTCAGAATATTATTTGCTTTTTCAAGAGCATCGGGCTTTTGTACCAACTCGGGAACGAACTGTTTATATTGAGCTTCTAATGTATCAATCTTTTGTTTGGCTTCTTCCCGCTTGCCTTTTGAAATTAAATCGCCGATTTCAACCAGGGCATTGGTAGTTCCGGAAACGGCGCTTAATACAACAATTTTTGGTTCTGCATCTTTCGTGATCAACCTGGCCACTTCTTGCATGCGTTGCGGCTTGCCTACGGAGGTGCCGCCAAACTTCATTATTTTCATTTCTTAGGAAAATTTATTCGGCCGCAAAGATAGCTGTGCAGATGTTTTACGCAACGGGAACTTTCATCTCCAGGTCAAATTTTTCAGCGAGATAATTCAGATCATCAACCACAGGCCCTAACAAAGGAATGCCTTCTTTTTTGCGAATGGCTTCCATTTCTCGTTCCGGGTCACCGGGAATGAGGACTTTTTCGAAACCTTCAGCCGGTTCAGCGGAGCGAAAACGTTCGATCCATTTATCCATGTGATGTTTGAAGTCTTCGGCCGGACGAAACGCATCTATACGCATGGCTCCAAAGAAATGACCAATGCCCTTTCCGGGCATTCCCTCAGGCATAGGAACATAAGCAGGAAACGGCGGAACCCAGGGACCATAATTTGCACCACTTAACAC
>JAGIAB010000079.1 GCA_017745135.1 Flavisolibacter sp. | reverse complement strand
GACCCGGGCGGCGTCTACTGGCTTCTGGCAGAAGATAGTTCTCAAAAGATTTTCATTCAATAATTTTTGTCGCATTTCTACTAGTGAACACTGTTTCAATGCAGGCCAGTTAGTTTTTGCAAAAGTTCTTTCCTAACCTATTTCTATTGCTCTTGTGTAGAAACTAAAACTAACCTTCTTTACCCATGCGCCAGGTTGGTTGAAACATTTTTATCACCTACATCTTTATCGCCTTTATGAAACTCATGAGGTGATATTGCCGCTTCATTCTTCTTCAGATAACTGAGCGAATAAACATCTTTACGTCGATCCCGCAGATTGCGTACGCTGCCGAAGGAATGCAGTTCGTGCAGTAACATCAGGTCCACATCCGCTACCAGTATCATTTCCGCATTGGGAGTAGCTTCGCTTTTGACCCCATTGGAAGGAAAGGCAAAATCGCAGGGGGTAAACACAGCAGCCTGTGAATACTGTATGTCCATATTTTCTACTTTCGGCAGGTTGCCTACACTACCCGAAATGGCCACATAACATTCATTTTCGATTGCCCTTGCCTGTGCACAGCATCGCACCCGCATGTAGGCATTTTGCGTGTCGGTTAAAAAAGGAACAAACAAAATTTGCATTCCCTGGTCTGCCAGTAGCCGTGGCAGTTCGGGAAACTCAACATCGTAACAAATCAACACACCCACTTTGGCAATATCGGTTTCAAACACTTGTAGCTGGCTGCCGCCCTTCATGCCCCAATACGATTCTTCGTCAGGCGTTACATGTATTTTTTCATAGCGGTCAATCTTGCCATCGCGGTGACATAAAAAACCGATGTTGTTGAGCACTCCCTCTTCTACGCTGGGCAGGCTGCCGGTAATGATGTTGACATTGTATTTGATGGCAAGCTGCGCAAAGCGGTCTTTTATCATGGGTGTAAACTGAGCCAGCGACCGCATGGCATCGGCTTCACTCATATCGTTAAACTGCGCTAGCAACGGGCCGTTAAACAGTTCGGGAAAGAGGGCGAAATCACTTTTGTAGCTCGACACAGCATCCACAAAATATTCAGTCTGCAAAAACAGTTCATCCAAATTGTTATAAGGCCGCATTTGCCATTGCACAAGACCCAGGCGCACATATCTCGACGGCACATGAAATTTCCGGGAAGGCGGCGAATAGTAAATATTATCCCATTGCAGCAAGGTAGCGTACTCCCGGCTTTCCACATCATCAGGCATATAACCGGTAAGCACTTTTTTTACGTGAAAATCGTTGGCTAACTGGAAAGACAAAACAGGATCATAAACTTCTTTGTTCTTTACTTTATTGATGTATTCTTTAGGACTGAGCTCATTGGCATATTGATGGTAATTAGGTATGCGTCCGCCAAAAACGATCGCTTTTAAATTCAGCCGTTCGCAAAGGCTTTTTCGTGCATCATACAACCTCCGGCCCAGGCGCAGCCCCCGGTAATCGGGATGAATAAATACTTCGATGCCGTACAGCACATCGCCAGTAGGGTCGAAAGTATTAAAAGTGTAATTGCCGGTGATTTCCTGGTACGTATGCTCATCGCCGAACTTGGTGTAATCGACAATAATAGAAAGCGCAGAACCCACTACTTTACCATCAGCCTTCACTACAAATTGCCCTTGGCCGAATTGGCCAATCAGCCTGCTTATGGCCTGCATGCTCCAGTAACTGCCCTGCCATTTAGGATAAGCAGCTTTCATGGCTCTTAACAGTTCCTGGTAATCATCAAGATCCAATTGCTCTATTACCAACTGTTTAATGTGCTTTTCCATACAATTAATTTATTGAAATCCAGTCAACCAAAAAAATGAGCCCGTTTGAAGAAAGAGTAAAAAAAGCAGGCCCAACACTAATGTCCTTCAATGCATCTTCTTGCCACTACAGTAAGCTGTACCGACTGTTATCTGTTCTACTATCAAATGGTGTGCTACTAATTATTGATCGTGTTGTTAGTGTCACAGTTTATATATTTCAACCTCACCCCCATTAAAACTCTAATGATATAGGAGTCGTCCAACCCCTCTCCACCTCATCCGGCCTGCGGCCACTTTCTCCTCGAAGAGAAGGAAAGCGGCGCTCTGCGAATTAATTTGGAGAGGGCGGCGGCATCTCCGAATCCCGATAGCTATAGGGAGAAGAATAAGTTGGGGTGAGGTTGAAGGAACTTGAGACACTGCCATGTTTTGCAATACCTGTTCAAGACATTCTCTGTCTCTTCGCCTGCATAATGCATTGATGATAATATGTGAGCACATGGCAACTGCAGTTTGCATGGCTAAGAAGTAAAGTCGTATAAATTCCTTTATGCCAACTAAGGACAAAAACCTACGATATACCTTAAGTTTCTTGATCGAGTGGCAAATGATAAGAAACCAGTTACTAATCAATGACAGCTTTCAAATTGCTAAACAAAAAGTTTGAACAGGCAGGTCACAAAAACAAAACCCCTGATACGCAACGGTGATCAGAGGTTTTTTTATTGTTTTTGTCAGTCTGTAAATTATTCCCTTCTTTCTTCCATGATGATTGGTGCATTGAATAACTGTGACACAGCCGTTCGCATCACACTACAATTTTTTCAATCCTTTGGTTTGCTGCTTATCCGCTTCAACAAAACTTATGGCATAGCCACCACCGGCAGCCACAAATTGTGAAAGCTTCGACTTATTGGTAACAAGTACTTTCCTGATGGTATACGCCTGTGGATTGGTTTTATAATCCGCATTGGGTGCATCGGCATATATGGTTGCCACATAGGTTTTGCCTGCATCCAGAAAATCAAATGCAATCCTTGACGTGCGGGGCTGATCGCCGCCCACACTTCCTAAAAACCATTTCCCGGTTCCTTTGGCTTTTCTTGCTACGGTAATATATTCGCCGGGTTCAGCTTCAATGTATTTGCTCTCATCCCAATCCACTGCTACATCTTTTATAAACTGAAAGGCATCCAAAAACCGGTTATAATTTTCAGGAAGATCAGCAGCCATTTGCAGAGGACTATACATCGTTACATACAAGGCCAACTGGTTGACAAGAGTACAATTTGCATGCGATTTATTTTCGGGGTTGATCTTGCTGATGTCCATTTCAAAAATGCCCGGCGTATAATCCATTGGCCCGCCCAGCAACCGCGTAAACGGCAGCACCGTTACATGATTGGGTTTTGAACCACCAAAGGCCTGATATTCTGTTCCTCTTGCCGATTCGTTGCCGATCAAATTGGGATAGGTACGGGCCAATCCTGTGGGACGTACCGCTTCGTGTGCATTCACCATAATGTGATACTCCGCTGCTTTTTGAAGGGCATAGAGATAATGATTGACGATCCATTGACTGTAGTGATTTTCACCCCTTGGCAGGATCGGTCCTACATAACCGCTTTTAACGGCATCATATCCAAACTTTTTCATGAATTGATAAGCCGTGTCCATGTGCCGTTCATAATTGCGCACAGAGCTTGAGGTTTCATGATGCATGATCATTTTAATGCCTTTTGATTTTGCATACTCCTGTATTTCCTTCACATTAAAATCAGGATATGGTGTTACAAAATCAAAAACGTAATCTTTTGAATTTCCAAACCAGTCTTCCCAGCCAATATTCCAGCCTTCTACCAGCACGGCATCAAATCCATGTTTGGCGGCAAAGTCAATGTATTCTTTTACGTGAGCCGTGTTGGCTCCATGCCTTCCGTTTGGTTTTGCCTTGGTGTAATCGGTAATGCCTAATTGCACTGCAGGATATTCATCTGTATATGCCCAGGTTGATCGGCCGGTGATCATTTCCCACCATACCCCAATGTATTTTATGGGTTTAATCCAGGAAACATCCTTAAGCTTGCAGGGCTCATTTAAATTATAGGTGATCTTCGATGCTATAATATCACGGGCATCGTCGCTTACCATTACCGTTCGCCAGGGAGTGGTGCAGGGCGCCTGCATATACGCTTTATCTCCCCTTGCATCGGGAGTAAGCCAGGACTGAAACACCATGTTCTTATCATCGAGATTCAGGTGCATGGCGGGATAGTTAATTAAGGCGGCTTCGTGCAAATTGATGTACAATCCATCATCGCTCTTCAACATCAAAGACGTTTGCACGCCGGTGGTTGAAAATGAAGTTTGCGATATATTGCCCGTGATGGCTTTTGCCATTAATCCCCTGATTTCCGAAAGCCTCGATTTTGTATAATCATACTCCTGCGTATCATAATCACCGGGAATCCACCAGGCAATGAGGTCACCCGGCATGGCAAACTCTGTTCGTTCATCCTTCACAACAAAGTAGGTAAGGTTTTTTTGGGTGGGGAATTCATAGCGGAACCCAAGCCCATCATCAAACAAACGAAAACGAATGACCATGATATAGCCCGTTCGTTTTTGCGTGAGTGTAACCGCCAGTTCGTTGTAATGATTGCGGATGGTTTTTACTTCTCCCCATACCGGTGTCCAGGTTTCATCAAAGGAAGATGTTTTTGCATCGCTTACGCTAAAACTATCCAAAAGCTGTTTATTATCCTTCAGGGCAAAACCCATTTTACTGGGCTTTACCACAGGCTTTCCTTTATAACTAAGATCGTAGGTAGGCGTACCATCATCCCGCAGGGAAAATTGCAGCAGCAAATTGTTATTGGGCGAATGAAGTTCCTGTGCAGAAACCGCATTCAAAACGGCTGTTACCAGCAGCAATAAAGCAAGCATTCTTTTCATACTTCATGATTCTTAAAATGAATGTATAAAGATTGAGAGGGACAGGCAATGATGACAGCAAAAAACTATTCATAATAAAGGCAAGTGCAGGAAACACTTATTTGTAAACTGAATGCAATGTAGTTAATTCCACTTCCTTTCCGACGGGTTTCTCGGTTAAGATACTCCAGTCTTTGTACGCTCCGAAGGGAACCCTCGTCGCAACTTCGGGTACTTGACGTGCTACGGCGGATAGTTTTTATTGGAAGGTACTGTAGTGGACACTAGTTGGGGAAAGGTAATAGCAAAAGGAGTTGTCAAGATTATTCTAAGATTAATTGTGTTCTTTTTAGCAGTAAGTCATTAGGAGAGTAACTAATTGATGAATTTTAAACAAGCCCCTTCAATAGTCTTTGTTATTTCATCACTAAAATATTTCAGTACAACTACAATATTAACTCACTGGCCGAAGATTGTAATTTCAGGTTAGTAATTGACCGATATTCGTATCCTGCCTCCATTAATTTTCAACCACCAGAACCTATTAAAAAGCAGTCTTAGCCTTGCAATTAAATCTGCATGGGCAAAATGTTACTATTAATATTATTAACGTAACAGCCCCGTCGCATGGAGGCGACGTAAACGAATCAAATCCGAAACCTTCAAAACGTTCCGGTAAGTTTTCCAAATTCATATCTTTCATTTTAGCTATCGCTGGGATAGTGAGAAAGCTGTGGCCGATTATTTTATTTTTTCTTCCAAATAAAACATCGGGATAAAACATCAAGCCCCTTCACTGGGGCTTTATTATTAGCTGTAAATTGATATAATTATTTTTGATTCTGCTTATGAAAAAGGTCTATAACATACTTACATCAACCCTTATTGGAATTATTTTACTATCAGTTTTTTCAAATTGGGTATATGATAAAGTAAAAGATATTCCTGTACTATCATGGATTGCAAAAGTGTTTGTATGGATACGAGCGGGCTTAAACTATGAAGTACGTATATGGATTGTCCTCCTTGTCTTGTTCCTTCTTATATCAATTTTGGGATTTATAGGAATATCAAAATCAAATTCAAGCCCAACATTCCTTAATTGGAAATCTGGGGTATTGGAAAAGTGGAAATGGTCTTGGGAGTGGACAATGAAAAGTGGCGGTTGGGATGTTACTCGGCTAACTGCGCATTGTCCAACTGATGATACCCACATGATACCTCAAAAATCAATTTATGGTGACCAGTATTATTGTCCTCGATGCAAAACAAATTATGAGGTTGCAATCGGTAAACATTTCGAATCAAAGGAAGACATTCATGCTTTGATTCTGGACGAAGCTAGACGTATGTCTCAACCCAAAATAAATTCTTGAAATACTCAACAAAGAACCTTTCCAATCATTGAGTCAGAAGGGCTATTTTCTTTATTATGTGAGTAAAGGTGAATCGCTGTTTATTTCAATCAATCCTGTCGAAATGATTTCTCAATAGGAAATTTTATGCCTTGCATCAGGGGTGAATATTATGTGGACTTGATTTCATCAATTATTTTTTCTATAGTTAGAAAAATTAAACAGCATGAGAATACAATTACAATTTGAATCTCCTATCAGCCGGGCAGCTTTTGCATTATCCAATCAGGGCTTCAATCCAAGTGAAGTCTTGATGCCTAATGTTTACAGGCTGGAAATCATTGTTCATCCAGACATGCTTCATTCGATTCTAAGAAGCGCTTTCGACAACTTTCAGGCTTATGCAGTTAGATTGAAATGACGACGGGCTCATTTGTTGAGCCCAATTCATTACTGAGTATTTTGATTGTCCTGTATTGCATCATTTAAATCAAGTTCAGCATCATGTACATAATCCGGTAAAACTTGTGCTTGTATCTTCCACATTCCTTCTTCGTCCAGCTTCATTCTAAACGTTTCTCTCTTATCCAATTCTTCATTGTAAAATGAAATGTGATAAACAAGTTGATCACGAAACTGAGGATATCCAACTTGATGAAACTCATATTCATGTCCGTTGAGGGTTTTTGTAAATTGGGCTTGCATACTTTTTATTTTGATAACGAAGTTCAACCAAGAAGACTCATTCTAACTGTTTATCTTTCCCCTTCCAACCAGTTTCCCGCTTACGATCTTCAATCCTTTATACACTCCGCAAGAAACTCTAGCCATAACCCTAAACCAACAGCTATCCATTTTTAATAATGGCGTCGAGTGATTGTTTGTTGCAGCGGCCCAAGCGGATAGCGCCAGGAAAGATCACCCCTTACCCCACCCCAAAACTTACAAGCACTACAAAAATTGAAAACCCCTCTCCCCCAATTCTTTGATCCCTCTCCAACTTTCTTTTATCGCCTTTACAAATTCTTTTATAGCCCTGAAAGTTTTTGCGGGAGCACCAAAACTTTCTTTGATACCTCTAAAAGTTTTTGTTAGTGGTCAAAAACTTTCTTTTAGGGCTCTAAAACTTTTTGTTTCTGCACCAAAAGTTTTTGTTTTTGCTCTAAAAGTTTTTGTTGGAGGTCTAAAAGTTTTGGTGAGAGCCTTCGCAAAAAGTTTTACAGCCTTCGCAAAAAGTTTTAGAGCCCTAAAAGTTTTGGTTAGAGCGATAAAACTTTCTTTTAAAGGCTGCGCAGATTCTGTTTTTATGTTTAAAAAAGAGGCGTTTAGCCCCCTTTTTATGTTTATGGATGCGCAAAAATGTACCCCGGAGTTCAAAAAATGCACTCCGTGGATCAAAAAAGTGAACAACGCGGCTCAAAAAAATGAGCCACGTTGCTCACAAAAATGAGCCGCGGAGGTCTTGCCATCGCAGATTTGGTTTTACAGCTTTGTCCTGTTAACAATATCCATTCATCAAAATCCAAAATCTTATGAAAAGGATTTTATTCAAGTTTCGCCGCTACGCCGACATGGTAATGCTGGTGTTCAGTAAGACGGTTCTGCAAAATCTTACTTCGAACACGTTCTATCCGGCCACAACCCCTACGTTGGCCACAATCCAGACCGCTATTAATGCTTACGACGACGCCCTTGCAACAGCTAAGGAAGGTGGTAAAGGCAATATTGCCGCAAAAAATGCCCGCAAACAGGAGCTGATTGACCTGTTGGTTGAATTGGCCTATGACCTGATGAAGACCGACAGCTCCGTGGAGGCCCTGTCCACAACGGCTTTTCCCTTAAGCAAGGACCAGCAGCCCTCGCCTCCGCTGGGTGTGCCGGTGATTAAAAAGGTTGAAAACGGGGAAAGTATTGGCCAGTTGATTGTGACAGTGCAATCGTTGCCGGGTGCCAGGACTTACCTGTACGAGTACACGCCGGAGCCTTTGACGCTGGACAGTGTGTGGGCAAGCCATAGCAATACTTCCATAAAAGGAATTCTTTCCGGTCTTGTCAGCGGAAAAAAGTACTGGTGCCGGGTTACCGCTTTTGGAAAAGGCGACCAGGCAGAGGTCAGTGACCCGGCACTCTCCCGAATTGTGCAATAGTCTTAGTGGGGAAAGATTATTGTAAAGCCATCCGGATGGGTGGCTTTTTTGTTTGTATGGCTTGAGCAAAATTTGTGGCTTCTTTCAACAGGAGAAAATATCAGGCTTGCAGTTACTTAAAAACCTTGCTAGGAAAAGCACAACGAAAGCACTTCATAAACTTATCACAATGCGCTAAACAATAAGATCTATATTAGATCCCCGCAGATAAAAAGAAACAAAGACCATAATTTATTTTCCCTTTTGCTCCGATATTCCCATACTATGTAAAGCAATAGGCATCTCATGAAACTCGGGTCGTGATCTGTTCTTTACAAAACTCAAAAGCTGCTGGTAATAGCCATTGGCCTTTTGCTTATCACCCAGTTTTTCGGCAACGAGAGCCGCCCCATACAATCCATTGAAGCGATTGGGATGCGTTTTTAAATCCTCTTCGTATGCAATCAAGGCCTTATCCCACTGCCCCATCTCTTTCAGCATATCGGCCAGTAACTCTTTTGCCGGAAGCACTTCACAGGGAGTAACCGGATGTTTTTCCGTTTTTTCTTCCATATCTGCAGCTTCACTCATTAATCTCAGGGCCTCTTCTCCCTTTCCTTCTTTCAATTGTATCCATGCAGCAATGGTATTGATTTGTATTTGCACCTGGTTGGCTTTATAACTGTCTTTTTGATCCATCAGTGTATCGTGTAGCCGGTACAGTTCTTTCAATTCCCTATTGGCTTCATTTAGCTTATTGGTATGTGCAAAGCCCAACCCTCTCGCAAAATGAACTATAGCTTCCTGCCACGGAAATTTTCTCCATGGAAAACCGGGACGGAGTGATAGCATCGAAGCCTCTTTCCAAAGTTTATTTTCCAGCACATAACGGGAAGGAATAGCAGCAAATGCGTACGCTACTTTAAAGTTGACAGGTTCTACTTCACTGATCGTATCAACGTATTGCAACAGCTTTTGAGCCGAATCATTTTCGCCTTTTTGCAGGTAAGCATAAACCAGGTAATCCAAACCATGAAGTTCTTCATCCCAATGTCCTTTAATACCCGCCTTCCCTGCATAACATTGCGCCGAAGAAACTGATTCCAGGTTCGATTGAATACACTCGTCCCATAATCCCAATCTTGTAAAAATATGCGAAGGCATGTGAAGCGCATGAGCAGAAGAGGGAGCCACGGCAGCATATCTTTTTGCTGCGGGCAAAGCCATTTGAGCTAATTCGGGATAGTCGTAAGTATGAATGATGTAATGAACAATTCCGGGATGGTTGGGATGCGTTGAATAAAGACTGTTTAAATAGAGCCCGCCTTTTTTTGATTGGCAAAGGATTTATCGGAAGGATCTGCAGAAGCATCTAAGGACAAAGCATAAAATGCGGCCACTTCTATATCACGGGGATATTCTTTGTAAACCCTTTCCATCCCTTTCTCAAAATTCAAACAACGGCTGCGGTGGTCCAGTTGATCCCAGTCCTTGTAAAAAGAAGCAATGGCATCAATATAAAGCGCTTCTCTTTTTGTTTTATCATCTATAGATTGTGCGATCTCACAGGCCCTGGCGCCTTTCTTCAATTCGGCTTCCGCAGGCGGTGACCACAGGGGGTGAAAATTGCTCATGGCGATTCCCCAATAAGCCATGGCGGCACCCGGTTCCTTGTCAATGATCTCTGCGAAAACTTTTTCTGCTTCATCATACTCAAAGGAATGAAGAAGTTTTACAGCCAGGTTGAAAAGCTGTTTTTCCTTGCATGAAGTCTCAAACTGAACTTCTCCAAATTGTTTGTCAGCGGGACCGCAGGAAATAATTTCGCCGCGTTTCAACGTCATGCTTTTGATAAGTTCAGGCGAAGGATTGCTGTTTTTTTCTTGACAGGAAAAAGATAAGAATACCATCAAAAACAACCAAAGGCTCTGTTGGTGTAAGAATGATTTCAATAGCATGTATTGTGTTGGTTACCGTTGATTAAATTACTACAATTTATTGGTGATTTGTTATGAATGAAAGGCTATCCTATGTTCAGTTTGTTTATCTCTAATCAATAACAAACCAGATTGAACTGCCCGTTTAATTTACTGCACAACCAGTCTCAGATGCGGTTGTACAAAACTGCATCTTCATCCTTCTTAAATTTGGCGAAAAGAAGTTATGGAATACCGTCAGCCTG
>JAGIAB010000078.1:8260-10492 GCA_017745135.1 Flavisolibacter sp. | reverse complement strand
GGTCCCGATAGCTATCGGGATAGGGAGGCTCTCCGTAACTCTAAAAGATTTAACGCATTTGCCGGGAATCCCTGAACGTTCGGTTGCACCAGGTGCACCACTACATCATACCAAAGTGGTACAACCGGGGCATCATTCATCATTACCTGATCAGCTTGCTGGTAAAGTTTGTAACGAACGGAATCATCGGTCTCGGCAATTGCTTTTTCAAACAGAGCATCAAACCGGGGATTGCTGTACCGTGTGTAGTTTGGCGGTGCGGGATTTTTTGAATAAAAAACCGAAAGATAATTTTCTGCATCCGGATAATCAGCGATCCAACTGCCTCGGAAGAAAGGCGTTCGGGAATTTGATGTCAACTCAAGTAATAAGGATTTCTGAACAACATCAACCTGGATTTTAAATCCAATTTCTTCCAACTGCCTTGCCACATAGCTTGCAATTTCAGAATAGACCGGAATGGTTTGCAATTTTATCACCGGCATGGTTTGCGAGCTAAAACCCGCTTCCCTAATAAGCTTTCTTGCCAAAGCAGGATTGTAAGAGTACCCCTTCACCTGGACTGAATCAAAGGATGGCAAGCCTGCTGGAACGAAACCGGATTGAGCCGGAATGCCCAATGAATTCCGTAAATACAAAACCATTTTCTCCCGGTCAAAACCATAATTAATTGCTTGGCGGATTTTTCCGGAAGCCAATGGAGAATTCTTCAATAAAGCATTCGAAGTGTCCACTAAAATTCCAAAGTATTCAATATTCAGATAAGAATGCGTTTGTAACTGGATTTTACCCTGCCATTCTTTTCTAAGCGTTCCTCTTTTGGTTAATACTTCGTCCTTAAAAGAGGCATCGATATCATTAATAAAATCCAGCTTCTTTTGGCGGAACAATAAAAATTCAGTGGCCTTGCTATCGTAAAAACTTACCTTAACTCCATTGAGATAAGGCAATCTATTTCCGTTCTCATCTCTTTCAAAATAGGTCGGATTTTTCTTCATTACAAGAGCTTGTCCTTCTTCCCATGCTACAAATTGAAAAGGGCCCGTGCCCACTGCATGCCTGCGAAAATCGGCTCCATATCTTTCTACTGCTTCGTGCGGCACAACAGAACAATATTGCATCGATAAAATACCAAGAATGGGTTGATAAGGTCTGCTGAGTTTCACTTGAAAGGTGGTATCATCAATTGCCTTAAAACCATCCACACTATCCACTTTTTTATTAAAAATCCACGCACCCGGACTTGCCGTGTTTTTATCAACAATTCTTTTAAAACTATACTCAACATCTTTGGCAGTCATCCGTCTTCCCTTCCCATTGGAAAAACAATCATCATCGTGAAAAACAACATCCTCCCGCAAATAAAAAGTATAAGTTTTCTTATCAGCAGAGATTTCCCAACGCTTTGCCAGTGAAGGAACAATATTTAATTGACTGTCTACTTCAACCAGGGTATTATACAACTGGTGAACAGCCCACATAATGGACTGATTTTTTGCAAAAGCAGGATCTAATGAGGCAATACCGGTTTGCTCATTGTAGTGAAAAACATTGGCGCTCCGCTTTTCACTACTGTAACAGGAGATGAATAGTCCGGAAAGAAGAAGTATTGTTAAAGATTTATACCAGCGGAACATGTATTAAACAAAAGCAGTCTAAATTAGACAAGTATTTGTTTGAATAATGCAAATGATTAAAATGACCAGACAGTTTTTATTGCTCATCTCCGGCTTTCTGTTTTTGACCTCCTGTTCTGTAGCACAGCCTTTAAATCAAAAATTGAAATTTACCAGGCAAGACACCTTACGGGGAAGTAATGGCGCAGAAAGAGCCTGGTGGGACGTTTTGCATTATGATGTAAATGTAACCCCTGATTATACTACCAAAACAATCACAGGTAAAACCACCATTCAATACAAGGTGCTTCCCAACCGCAAATCCATATACATGCAGATTGATTTGCAGCAGCCACTGGTAGTGGATACTGTCTATTATAATGGAAAACTTTATATTAATGATCCGTCCCGGCCTTATTATAATGAAGGAAACGTTTGGCACATACCCCTTCCGCAATCTGAAGTAAATAGTACGCATTCGGTAACAATTGTTTATCATGGCAAGCCCAGGGAAGCAGTGAAGCCACCGTGGGATGGCGGATGGATCTTTGCGAAAGATGAACAAGGCCGTCCATGGATGACAGTTGCCTGCCAGGTAGGAGCTGAAATCAAACAC